>NZ_JALJRI010000031.1:0-214 GCF_024519795.1 Micrococcus sp. Mcc89
GCCAGCTGCGAGCTCATCCGCCGATTGATCGAGTAGCCCACGATCCGGTTCGAGAACACGTCCTTGACCGCGCAGAGATAGAGCTTGGAATCCCCGGCCCAATGCTCTGAGATGTCCGTGAGCCACAGCTGGTTCGGCTTCTCAGCGCGGAACTCACGACGAACCAGATCATCATGAACGGCAGGGCCAGGACGCTTGCCCGAGCCGCGACGGA
>NZ_JALJRI010000032.1:0-16144 GCF_024519795.1 Micrococcus sp. Mcc89
ACCAGCGGGAAGAAACACTGGCCGCCTATGGGCAGAACTCAATGGCCCTTGACACCCTTCTCGAATGTCCACACGATGGTCGAAGCGATCATCTGCCGGTGCAGGTGCGGGACTCCGTGGCGGGATCTGCCCGAGGTCAACGGGCCCTGGCAGACCGCGTGGACCTGGCATCGACGCAGGGTGTGGGCACTGGTCTGTCCGGGGGCTGACTCGAGGACTCTTGTTCGTACCCTGTCTGTCATGGCCACCCCTCTCCTGGAGCTCGCCGCGAGTCGAGGCGTCTGCTTCCCGCTGCGAGCCCGCCGGCTGACCCTCACTCCGTTCCGGGGTCTCGATGCGCCCGCCGTGTGGAGCTTCTGCCGTCTCGAGCAGGTGTGGTCGTGGACCTCCGGCCGCCCGGAGAGTGAGAACGCGCTGCGCGAGTCCTACCTCGGGGCGGGGGACCGCCTCACCGTGCGGGCCGGAGACGTCATTGTCGGTGTCGGGAAGGTCGCGGTGCGGGACGCGTGGAGTCAGGGCGGCCCGCGGGAGGAAGGCCGGGACGCCCAGGCCGAGATCGGCTGGACGATCGATCCGCGCCAGGCCGGGCAGGGCTATGGCACCGAGCTTGCGCGAGCCCTGCTGGGCTTCGCGTTCGACGATCTGGGTGTGCGACGCGTGGAGGCTCATGCCTTCGCGGACAACGCTCCGAGTCTGCGCATCATGGAGAAGGTGGGGATGCGTCACGAGGGCACGTTCAAGGAGGAGTCTCTGCATCTCACGCGCGGCTGGGTGGATGGTGCCACCTACGCGATGCTCGCCTCGGAGTTCCATTCGCCCCTTACGCAGGAGTGATCCCGGCGGCCACGACCGCATGATCTGCCGCTCCACCGCCGAGGGCCGTGTGCCAGCAGGGGGCTGTGAGCCGGGTGGGGAATGAGCGTGAGTGGCGGTGGCGCATCGGTGTGGCGTCTGCCCTGGTGGGTTCGACCGGTGTGTTCGCGGGGCTGCGGCAGGACCTGGGGCTGGGCTGGGGTCTGACGCTGGTGGCCGTCACGGCCCTCGGAGCGATGCTCGCCTTGCGAGGGGTGCATCACCGGGTCGAGGCGGAGCAGGCTCGCCGCAACGTGTTCGACGCCGGAGCCGGCTCCACCGCGTGGGTGATGCTGCTGATGGGGGCCGCGGTCATTCCGGGGCTGGCGCTGAACGTGATCGGCGACGCCGGCGTCCGGGCGGTCGTGGCCGGTCTGCTCGGCGCGGTGCTCGCTGCCGCCGCCCACGGCATCCTCGCGGCGACGACGACGCTCGAGGAGCAGCCTCGGCCCGAGCCGGTCCCTCTGGACCGGCGCAGGCGCTGACGTCGGGGTCATGGTCCCGCGCTCCTGAACACTGTTCAATGAACACTGTTAGAGTCCCTCGGGTCAGACCCGCCCGGGGCCGAGCCCCGCCCACCGGAGAGGCCATCATGACCGCCACCCAGGACGCCCCCGCCGTCGACCCCCGCCCCGCCGCCCTCGACCCCGAGGCCCTCGTGGACCGCATCGAGGCGGGCCACGTGCTTACCGCTGAGGAGGCCGTCGCTGTGCTGGACGCCCCGGACGCGGACACGTTCCGCATCGTCGCGGCGGCCTCGCGCCTGCGCGAGAAGCACTTCGGCCGCACCGTCAAGGTCAACTACCTGGTCAGCCTCAAGACCGGCCTCTGCCCGGAGAACTGCACCTACTGCTCCCAGCGTCTCGGCACCGAGGCCGAGATCCTGCGCTACACGTGGCTCAAGCCGGAGGAGGCCGTCCGCCAGGCGGGCCTGGGCATCGCCGGCGGCGCCTCGCGCGTGTGCATGGTCGCCTCCGGCACCGGCCCCACGGATCGCGACGTCGACCGCGTGGCCGGCATGGTCGGCGACCTCAAGGCCCAGCACCCGGACGTCGAGGTGTGCGCGTGCCTCGGCTTCCTCAAGGACGGCCAGGCCGAGAAGCTCAAGGACGCCGGCGTCGACGCCTACAACCACAACCTCAACACGGCCGAGTCCCACTACGAGTCCATCTGCACCTCCCACACCTACGAGCAGCGCGTGGACACCGTGCAGCGCGCCGGCGCCGCCGGCCTGTCCTCCTGCAGCGGCCTGATCGCGGGCATGGGGGAGACGCACGAGCAGCTCGTCGAGGCCGTCCTCGCGCTCCGCGACCTGGACTCCGACTCCATCCCCGTCAACTTCCTCATGCCCTTCGACGGCACCCCGCTGCAGGGCCACCAGCAGCTCACCCCGCTCGAGTGCCTCCGGATCCTCGCCATGGTCCGCCTGGCCTGCCCGGACAAGGAGCTGCGCATCGCCGGCGGCCGCGAGATGCACCTGCGTTCCCTGCAGCCGGTCGGCCTGCAGGTGGCCAACTCGATCTTCCTCGGCGACTACCTCACCTCCGAGGGCCAGGACGCCGAGGCGGATCTGCAGATGATCGCCGACGCCGGCTTCACCGTGCTCGGCGCCGAGGAGCGTGCACAGCAGGCCGCGGCCGACGACGGCGCCCCGGCCGGCGGCTGCTGCGGCGGCACGGACGACGCCGGCCCGTGCGGCTCCGGTGCGGCCGTCACTGCGGAGGCCGGGGCCGCAGAGGACGTCCGCCCCGACACGGGCGCCGAGGGCACCGTGAAGCCCGAGCTGCGCCGCCGGGGCGCGGGCACGGCCGAGCCCGCCAACGCCTGAACCCGCGCTGACCGCCGTCGTCGGGAGCGTGCTCAGCGAACGGCGCGGATCCGCCGCACCACGCACACCACGATCACCGCGAGACCGGTGACCGCGCTGACGGCCACGAGGGCGAGGCCGCCCACGATGCCGACGTCCATCGCGGTGCTCGTGCCGAGCAGGTCCATGAGCACCGGGGTCGTGGCGCCGGAGTCCGGGTGGTCGCCGCCGTCGGGGAAGATGATCGCGGCCAGCGCGAAGGACCCCCAGGAGACGCCCAGCAGCGTGTGCAGCAGGCGCCCCAGCCGGATGCCGCCCCGCTGCTCATCCTGCGGGTTCACGCGGGGCAGGAGGAACAGGCTTCCCACCAGGACCATGAGGACGAGTTCGTGGGGCAGGGCGCCGAAGACCATGTAGATGACCGTCATCCAGCCGTTCGCGCCGAAGTTGGAGCGCAGGGCGAGCGCGATCAAGGGCAGGGCGAGGAGGGCCAGCGCCCACGGCAGCACGGCCCAGGGACGCCACGTGCCCACGCTCGGACCCTTGCGGGTGGGGGTCGGGGAGGGGAAGTCCGAGTGCTGGGTGTGGGGCGCTGCGGTGCTCATGGCGTCAGCGTAGCCAGAGGGTGGCATCCGTCACGCTGGTAGGATTCGGGGGTACGGCCTCCGTGCGCACCGCAAGGGGGCGTTTTCCATGTACGGGCCGGTCCGGGACGACCCGCCGCCCTGAGGAGAGATGCAGATGCCAGCGATCGCGATCGTCGGAGCCCAGTGGGGCGACGAGGGCAAGGGCAAGGCCACCGACCTGCTGGGCGGGCGAGTGGACTACGTCGTCAAGCCGAACGGCGGCAACAACGCCGGGCACACCGTCGTCGTCAACGGGGAGAAGTTCGAGCTCAAGCTGCTGCCCGCCGGCATCCTCTCGCCCAACGCGGTGCCGGTGATCGGCAACGGCGTGGTGGTGAACCTGGAGGCGCTGTTCGAGGAGATCGACGGGCTCGAGTCCCGCGGCCACTCGTGCGAGCACCTGAAGATCTCCGCCAACGCCCACCTCGTGGCGCCGTACCACCAGACCATGGACAAGGTGACCGAGCGGTTCCTGGGCAAGCGTGCGATCGGCACCACCGGCCGCGGCATCGGCCCCACCTACATGGACAAGGTGGCCCGCCTGGGCATCCGCGTGCAGGACATCTTCGACGAGTCGATCCTGCGCCAGAAGATCGAGGGCGCCCTGCGGCAGAAGAACGAGCTGCTGGTGAAGCTCTACAACCGCCGCGCCGTCACCGTGGACGAGATCGCCGAGTACTTCCTGGGCTACGCGGACCGCCTGCGCCCCATGGTCGTGGACTCCGTGAACCTGCTCAACGACGCCCTGGACGAGGGCAAGGTGGTGCTCATGGAGGGCGGCCAGGCCACCTACTTGGACGTGGACCACGGCACCTACCCGTTCGTGACCTCGTCCAACCCGACCGCCGGCGGCGCGGCCGTGGGCGCGGGCATCGGCCCCACCCGCTTCTCCCGGACCATCGGCATCGTGAAGGCCTACACCACGCGCGTCGGCGCCGGCCCGTTCCCCACGGAGCTCTTCGACGAGATGGGCGAGCAGCTGCGCACCACCGGCGGCGAGTTCGGCGTGAACACCGGCCGCCCGCGGCGCACCGGCTGGTACGACGCCGTCATGGCCCACTACGCCGCGCGGATCAACGGCTTCACGGACTACTTCCTCACCAAGCTGGACGTGCTCACCGGCATCGAGAAGATCCCGGTGTGCGTGGCCTACGAGGTGGACGGCGTGCGCCACGACCGCATGCCCATGACCCAGACCGAGTTCCACCACGCGAAGCCGGTCTACGAGCACTTCGACGGGTGGACCGAGGACATCTCCGGCGCCCGCGCGTTCACGGATCTGCCGCTGAACGCCCAGCGCTACGTGGAGGCCCTCGAGAAGCTCTCCGGCTGCCGGATCTCCGCGATCGGCGTGGGCCCGGGCCGCGACCAGGTGGTCCAGGTCCGCGACCTCATCGAGGACTGACCCGGCCCGCCGCCCCGGCCCGGCCCCGCCCGGCCCGCACTTTCGAACGTGAAAGAGGGCGAATGGGCGCTTTCGAACGTGAGATAGGCCCTATCTCACGTTCGAAAGCGCCCGGGGGTCCGCCGGGTCAGTCGGCCAGGCGGCCCGTGGTCGGGAAGCGCTCCCACACGCGGTGCGCGGGCAGCAGCTCCGTCAGCCGGCTGACGGCGGAGGCGCCGTCCGCCGCGGACTCGACGCCCTTGCCGGACACCTGGGCGGCCGCGAGGACGGCCTCCGCCGGCTCGAGGGCGAGGATCGCCTTGGAGTGGCGCCACATCTCCTGCAGCACCTTGACGACGCGCGGGTCCACCGCCTCGGGGTCGGCGGCGCCGGCCTTCTGGTCCAGGCCGGGGGCGGCGTCGGCGGCGGGGGCCGCCGGCGAGGCCACGACCACGGCATCCAGCTCGATGGACGCGGCGGTCAGGTAGGTCCGCTGGGCCACGATCTCCCCGGCCACGGGGCCGCCCTTCGGCGCGATGACCAGCGGGACCATGCCCGCACCGTGGATGCCCTGCACGAGGGCGTCCAGCTCCTTCTCGTCCACGGACTCGCCCACCACGACGCCGACCTGACGGCCGTCGAGCGGCCACGCGCCGCCGATCTGGGACAGCACGGGGGAGGGCTGCACGTCGGCCGGGGTCTCGGTCGGCGCGGGAACGGGGATGCCCAGGCCGTCCGCGACCTGCTGGGCCAGTCGCGTGTCGATCGCGGCGAGGTGGGCCAGCTGGCGCTCGCGGATGGTCTGCTCGTAGCACTTGCCGAGCTCGAACGTGTACGCCTGCGCCACGTGCTCGCGCTCCACCTCGGAGAGGGAGAGGAAGAACAGGCGCGCCTGCGAGAAGTGGTCGTCGAAGGACGCGGCGTGCGCGCGCTCCTTCACCGACGCCGGCAGCGGCTCCGGGTGCTCGATGAACGCGTGGTCGTCCGCGGGGGTTTCGTACGGCAGGCCGCCGTCGAGCGAGTTGGGCCGGTACGGCGCCACGCCGCGATGCACGGCGCTCTGGTGGAAGCCGTCACGCAGCATGTCGTTGACCGGGGCGTGCGGGCGGTTGATGGGCAGCTGGTTCCAGTTCGGCCCGCCGAGGCGGGTGAGCTGCGTGTCCAGGTAGGAGAAGAGGCGGCCCTGCAGGAGTGGGTCGTTGGTGACGTCGATGCCGGGCACGAGGTTGGCCGGGTTGAAGGCCACCTGCTCCGTCTCCGCGAAGTAGTTGGACGGGTTGGCGTTCAGCGTCATGCGGCCGAGGGGCTGCACGGGGGCGAGCTCCTCCGGGACCAGCTTCGTGGGGTCGAGCAGGTCGATGCCCTCGAACATCTGCTCCTCGTTGTCCTCGAACACCTGCACGCCGAGCTCCCACTCGGGGAAGGCGCCGGCCTCGATGGCGTCGGCGAGGTCACGCCGGTGGAAGTCCGGGTCCATGCCGTTGGTGAGCAGCGCCTCCTCCCAGGTCACGGAGTGCACGCCGAGCATCGGCTTCCAGTGGAACTTGACCAGCACGGTGGAGCCGTCCGCCGCGATCAGGCGGTAGGTGTGGACGCCGAAGCCCTCCATCATGCGGTAGGAGCGCGGGATGCCGCGGTCGGACATGTTCCACAGGGTGTGGTGCTGGGCCTCGGTGTGCAGGGACACGAAGTCCCAGAACGTGTCGTGCGCGGACTGCGCCTGCGGGATCTCGCGGTCCGGGTGCGGCTTCACCGAGTGCACCACGTCCGGGAACTTGATGGCGTCCTGCACGAAGAACACGGGGATGTTGTTGCCCACCAGGTCCCACGTGCCCTCGTCCGTGTAGAACTTGGTGGCGAAGCCGCGGGTGTCGCGGGCCAGGTCCATGGAGCCGCGGGAGCCGGCCACGGTGGAGAAGCGGACGAACACCTCCGTCTCCTTGTCCTTGGCGAAGAGCCCGGCCCGGCTGATCTTCGCGGCGGTGCCGTAGCCGCGGAACACGCCGTGGGCGCCGGCGCCGCGGGCGTGGACCACGCGCTCGGGGATGCGCTCGTGGTCGAAGTGGCTGAGCTTCTCCCGCAGGTGGTGGTCCTGCAGCAGGGTGGGGCCGCGGCGGCCGGCCTTGAGCGAGTGGTCCGAGTCCTGCAGGCGGACGCCGTGCGCGGTGGTCAGGTACGGGCAGCCCTGCGCGGCGGTCGCGGGGTCGGCGCCGGTGTCCTGGCCGGTGGGGGAGACCTGTGCCGGACCGCGCTGGTCCGGGGCCGGGACGGCCACGGGCTGGTCCGGGTGGGTGAGGGCGGTGTGCTCCTCGAGGTCGGGGGTGATCGGCCCCGGCGTGCCGGGGATGTCGGGCTGCTGGGTGGTCATCGCGTCTGCTCCTGTGGTGTCGACGTGCCGCGCGGTGCCGCGCGGATCGGGGGCGGAGGACGACGGCGGCCGATGCGGGCCGACGTCGTGCCCGGTCCCCAGCGTGGCGGCTGGCCCCAGCGCTGACCAGGGCTGACGGCCACCGGCAGGGGCCTGGCTACCCTGGGGGCATGAGGATCAGCGTCGGACAGTTCGGGCCCGTGGGCGACGTCGAGGAGAACCTGGCCGTGATGGCCCGCCTCGCCGCCCGCGCCGCGGGCGAGGGGGCGGACCTCCTGGTGCTGCCCGAGGAGGCCATGCTCGGGGCCCGCGAGGTGGGGGAGGAGTTCCCCGACGCCGTCGCCGCGGCCTGGGAGCCGTTCGCCGCGGGCCTGGCCGCGCTGGCGCGGGAGCACGGGATCGCCGTCGTCGCGGGCGGCTACGAGCCGGGACCGGACCGGCGTCCCTACAACACGCTGCTGGCGGTGGGCGCGGACGGCGCCCGGCTGGGCGCGTACCGCAAACTCCACCTCTACGACGCGTTCGCGCACCGCGAGTCGGACCGGATCACCCCCGGCGACGGCGGCGTCGCCGCGATCGAGCTCGGCGGGCTCCGCCTGGGCCTGCTCACCTGCTACGACCTGCGCTTCCCCGAGCTGTCCCGGCGTCTCGCGGTGGAGGGCGCGGACGTGCTCGTGATCCCCGCGGCGTGGTTCTCCGGCGAGCACAAGGTGGAGCACTGGCGCACCCTGCTCAAGGCCCGCGCGGTGGAGAACACCGTGTGGGTGGCCGCGGCGGACACGTGCTCGGACGGCACCGTGGGCCACTCGATGATCGTGGACCCGCTGGCGCTGCCCGTCGCCGAGCTCGCCGACGAGCGGGAGGCCGTGGCGACCGCGGAGGTCACCCGCGAGCGGATCGACGAGGTCCGGGAGTTCCTCCCCTCGCTCGCCAACCGCCGCACCGACGTCCTCTGAGCCGTCCCCGCCCGGCGGACGGGTCACCATTACCCCCTCGGGCTGGGAAAAGCCTAAAATCACGTCAGACGTGCAACCAGACGGGCGCCCCGGCGCTCGGAACGCGCCCCGCCCGGGGCGGGACGGGAGATCAGAGATGACCATCAACGCCGACGGCAGCCACGCCGTCCAGCCCCACACCGCGAACGCCCACACCACCCCGGCCCGCCCCGTGCGCCACGCCGTGGTGGAGGAGGAGGTGCTCGAGCCGCTGCGCCCGGTGGACGGCTGGGGCTTCACCAACCGCGTCATCCTCGTCTCGGTGCTCGTCGTGATCATCGGCAACGTCGTGCGCGTGCTCACCGGCGGCCTGGGTGATCCCAACGGCTCCGTGGCGCTGGGCGAGACCGGCCACGGCTGGGTCGTGCTGGTGCAGTCGTTCATGTTCGGCCTGGTGGGCGGCGCCCTGGCGGGCGCGGCCGGCTACCTGGTCGTGCTGCTGATGGGCGGGGCTGCCCGCTCCGTCGTGCGCTACGTGGTCGGTGGCGTGGTCGGCGGCTTCCTCGGTGCCGTGGGCCTGTTCGCGGTGTTCTCCAACACCGTCCTCTACGGGGCGGGCCTGCACCTGTTCTGGATGCTGCCGGTGGCGGGCCTGCTCGGCGGCCTCTGGGCGGGCGTCGTCTCCTCCCGCCGCTGATCCCCGCAACCGGCGCCTCGGGCGCCGGCCGCAGAGAAAGGCCCCGGTTCCGGCTCTCGCCGGGCCCGGGGCCTTCTCCGTCATCACTCGCACCTTCGATGAGGTGGCTTCAGCCTACGAACTCGCCTTGGGCTTTCCAGGGGAGTCGGCTGGGCGTTCCCTGGGAGTGTCGGCCGCCCCGAGCAGGTGCGCGAGCTCGCCGGTGGCGGCGACGAGGGCCGCCCCGCACCGGTCCGCCAGCTCGTCCGTGCAGCGGTAGGCCGGCACGAGCGTGCTGAGCGCACCGACCACCGTGCCCGCCACGCTGATGGGGGCGGACAGCGAGGTGACGTCCTTCTCCACGGAACGGGTGCGCAGCGTGTAGTCCCCCGCGGCCACGCTGCCGCGCAGGGCGTCGCCCACGGCCGTGCCCGCCAGGGGGACGGTGCGTCCGACCCAGTTCGTGTGGCGGACGGAGTGCGTGCCCTCCACGATCGCCAGGTAGACGGCGGAGTCCGGAGGGGTCGTCACCGAGAGGTAGACGGATTCGCCCGTGGCGGCCACGACGTGGTCCATCGGCCCGCGGGCCAGCTGCACGAGCGAGTCTCGGGAGAAGGCCCGCGCCCCGAGCTGGATGAGGCGCACGCCGGGGCGGTAGGCGCCGTCGTCGTCGCGGGCCACGAAGCCGGATCCCTCGAGGCTGCGCAGCAGGCGCAGCGCCGTGGACGCCGGCAGCTCCGTGGCGCGGGCGGCCTCGGTCAGGCTCAGCCGGGGCTGCTCGGTGACGGCGGCGAGCAGGTCCAGGGCCCGGTCCACGGTGCGCGTCGAGGCGGTGGGGGTGGTGGTCATGAGAGGGAGCGTAACGGGTGCGGGACGCGCGGATCGGGCTTGCGCGTGAGCCGAGTCACTGTTTCAATGTTCGGAAAGTGCATGCTGAGCCGTGAAATCACCGGGGCCACCCGTCCCGGCGGCGCACGCACCCCGTCGAGAGGAACTGCCATGGCCGTGGGCTTCACCCAGCACGACCCGTCCCGCACCATCCGCGCCCCGCGCGGCACCGAGCTCTCCGCCAAGTCCTGGCAGACCGAGGCCCCGCTGCGGATGCTCATGAACAACCTGGACCCCGAGGTCGCCGAGCGTCCCGAGGACCTCGTCGTCTACGGCGGCACCGGCCGCGCGGCCCGCTCCTGGGAGGCCTACGACGCCATCGTCGCCACCCTCAAGGACCTCGAGGAGGACGAGACCCTCCTGGTGCAGTCCGGCAAGCCGGTGGGCGTGTTCCGCACCAACAAGTGGGCCCCGCGCGTGCTGATCGCCAACTCCAACCTGGTGGGCGACTGGGCCACGTGGCCGGAGTTCCGCAAGCTCGAGGCCGAGGGCCTCATGATGTACGGCCAGATGACCGCCGGCTCCTGGATCTACATCGCCACCCAGGGCATCCTGCAGGGCACCTACGAGACCTTCGCCGCGATCGGCCGCAAGCGCTACGACGGCTCCCTCAAGGGCACCCTGACCCTCACCGGCGGCTGCGGCGGCATGGGCGGCGCCCAGCCCCTGGCCGTCACCCTCAACGGCGGCGTCTGCCTGATCGTGGACGTCTCGGAGGACCGCCTGCGCCGTCGCATGGGCAAGCGCTACCTGGACGAGGTGGAGACGGACATCGACAAGGCCGTCGAGCGCGTCATGCAGGCCAAGCGCGACGGCGAGGCCGTCTCCGTGGGCCTCGTGGGCAACGCCGCCGAGGTGTTCCCCGAGCTGCTCGAGCGCCAGAAGGCCGGCACCGTCGAGATCGACATCGTCACCGACCAGACCTCCGCGCACGACCCGCTGTCCTACCTGCCGATCGAGATCGACGAGAAGGACTGGCACGCCGAGGCCGAGGCCGACCCGGACACCTTCACCAAGAAGGCCCAGGAGTCCATGGCCCGCCAGGTCGAGGCCATGGTCGGCTTCCAGGACATCGGCGCCGAGGTGTTCGACTACGGCAACTCCATCCGCGACGAGGCCCGCAAGGCCGGCTACTCCCGCGCGTTCGAGTTCCCGGGCTTCGTCCCGGCCTACATCCGCCCGCTGTTCTGCGAGGGCCTCGGCCCGTTCCGCTGGGCCGCGCTCTCCGGCGACCCGGAGGACATCCGCGTGACCGACGAGGCCCTGAAGGAGCTGTTCCCCGAGAACGAGCACCTGCACCGCTGGCTCGACGGCGCCGCCGAGTTCGTGGAGTTCGAGGGCCTGCCGGCCCGCATCTGCTGGCTGGGCTACGGCGAGCGCCACAAGGCCGGCCTGCTCTTCAACCAGCTCGTGGCCGAGGGCAAGGTCAAGGCGCCGATCGTGATCGGCCGCGACCACCTCGACTCCGGCTCCGTGGCCTCCCCGTACCGCGAGACCGAGTCCATGCTGGACGGCTCCGACGCGATCGCCGACTGGCCGCTGCTGAACGCCCTGACCGCCACCTCCTCCGGCGCCACCTGGGTGTCGATCCACCACGGCGGCGGCGTCGGCATCGGCCGGTCCATCCACGCCGGCCAGGTGGGCGTTGCCGACGGCACCGAGCTGGCCGCGGCCAAGCTCGAGGCGCTGCTCACCAACGACCCCGGCATGGGCGTCATCCGCCACGTCGACGCCGGCTACTCCCGCGCCGTCGAGGTCGCCGCCGAGCGCGGCGTCCGTGTGCCCATGGAGGCCACGATCCGGGACTGACCCCGGTCACGTCGTCGGACGGCGACGGTGCCGCCGCGCCGTCGCCGTCCGACGGCTTCACCGCCGCGAGCCGGACGGGCGGACGCCCGTCCGGCTCGCGATCGAAAGGACACCACGATGGACTCGTCCCGCCCCGCAGACCACGAGCTGCACACCGACACCACCGCGATGGCCGCGATCGAGGCCGACGCGCCCCGCCCGCCGGCGCGCTGGCGCATGATCGTCTACTCGGCGATCGGCATCGTCATGTTCTTCGTGCCCGTCACGATCAACGGGGCGAGCTCCATCCCGCTGGACCACCTGGTGACCTGGGTGCGCGGGCTGCTCGGCCCGGCCGACCGCTGGGTGGGCCTGGCCATCATCGCCGCCGGCGCCGTGTACCCGTTCGCCTCGGGCCGCTGGCGCACCAGCACCACCCGGACGGTCTTCGCCTTCCTCGCCGTGCTCGGCCTGGTCGCCTCGGCGATGGTCGTGTTCGGCGTGGGCCCGAGCTGGATCCTGGACGAGAGCATCGGCCCGTTCCTGATGGACAAGCTCGTGGTGCCCGTGGGCCTGATCGTCCCCATCGGCGGCGTCTTCCTGGCCCTCGTGATCGGCTACGGCCTCATGGAGTTCGTGGGCGTCTACCTGCGCCCGGCCATGCGGCCGATCTGGCGCGTGCCCGGCCGCGCCGCCGTCGACGCCGTCGCCTCCTTCGTGGGCTCCTACGCCCTGGGCCTGCTGCTGACGAACCGCATGTACACCGGCGGCCGCTACACGGCCCGCGAGGCGGCGATCATCGCCGTCGGCTTCTCCACGGTGTCCGCGACCTTCATGGTGATCGTGGCCAAGACGCTGGGCCTGATGGACATCTGGCTCTGGTACTTCTTCGGCACCCTCGCGGTGACGTTCGCGGTCACCGCCATCACGGTGCGCATCCCGCCGCTGAGCCGCATCCCGGACGAGTGCTACCCGGGCGTCACCCACTCGCCCGAGCAGGCCGTCACCCGGGACCGCTTCCGCGTGGCCCGTCGCGCCGCCGAGCAGACCCTCGCCGAGGCCCCGTCCCTGCCGAAGAACATCTGGGTCAACTTCCGGGATGGACTCGTGATGGTGCTCCAGATCCTGCCCTCCATCATGTCCGTGGGCCTGATCGCCCTGGTCCTGGCCACGTACACGCCCGTGTTCGAGTGGATCGGCGTGATCTTCTACCCGCTGTTCTGGGCGCTCGGCTACTCCGACCCCGGCCTGCTGGCCTCGGCCTCCGCCACCTCGATCGCCGAGATGTTCATCCCGGCCACGATGGCGGCCGGTCACGAGGACCTCGTCGCCCGGTTCGTGATCGGCGTCGTCTGCGTCTCCGCGATCATCTTCTTCTCCGCGGTGGTTCCTGCCATCCTGGCCACGGACATCCCCATCCCGCTGTGGAAGCTCGTGGTGATCTGGGCCGAGCGTGTGGCCCTCACCATCCTGCTCGCCACGCCGGTCGCCCATCTGGTCGCGGCGCTCACCTGAGGCCCACCCCACCGCCCCACCCCCGTCCGTCCCGCAGAGAGAGGCCCCCATGCGCTCCACGCTCATCACCGACATCGCCGAGCTGACCACCGTCGACCCCGAAGGGCGGGTGCTCACGGACGCGGCCGTCGTCGTCGAGGACGAGCGCATCGCCTGGATCGGTGCCGCCGCGGACGCCCCGGACGCGGACGACCGGGTGTCCGTGGGGGGCCGCGCCGTGCTGCCCGGCTGGGTGGACTCCCACACGCATCTCGTGTTCGACGGGGACCGCTCCGCCGAGTTCGAGGCCCGCATGGCGGGCGAGTCCTACGCGGCCGGCGGCATCGGCGTGACCACCTCCGCCACCCGTGCCGCCTCGGACGACCGCCTGGCCGAATTGGTCCGCGGTCGGGTGGCCGACGCGGTGGCCGGCGGCACCACCTACCTCGAGACCAAGACCGGCTACGGGCTCACCGTGGACGAGGAGGCTCGCCACGCGCGCCTGCTGGCCGGGCTGCGCGAGGAGGGCCTCGTCGACGAGGTGACCTTCCTCGGCGCCCACCTCGTGCCCCCGGGCCGGGACGCGGAGGACTACCTCGACGACGTCGTCGGGCCGATGCTCGAGGCCGTGCGGGAGCACGCGGGCTGGGTGGACGTGTTCTGCGACACCGGCGCCTTCGACGCCGAGCAGACCCGCCGCGTGCTCGCCGCGGGCGTGGCGGCGGGACTGGGCGTGCGCCTGCACGGCAACCAGATCGAGCAGGGCCCGGGCGTGGGCGTGGCCGTGGAGTTCGGCGCCGCCTCCGTGGACCACGTCAACCACCTCTCCGACGCGGACGTCGAGGCCCTCGCCGGCACCTGGACCGGCTGGGACCGCGCCTCGGCCACCGGCACGCCCGGCACCGTGGCCGGCTGCCTGCCCGCGTGCGACCTGTCCACCCGCGCCCCGCTGGCGCCCGCGCGCCGCCTGCTCGACGCCGGCATCGAGGTCTCCCTGGCCTCGAACTGCAACCCGGGCACCAGCTACACCACGTCCATGAACTTCAACGTGGGCACCGCCGTGCTGCAGATGCACCTGACCCTCGCCGAGGCCGTGCGCGCCGCCACCCTCGGCGGGGCCATCGGCCTGCGGGCGCAGGACCGCGTCGGCAGCCTCGAGGTCGGCAAGCGCGCCGACCTGCACGTGCTCGACGCCCCCGCCGCCATCCACCTGGCCTACCGCCCCGGCATGCCACTGACCCATGCGGTCTGGCGCGCGGGCCGTCGGGCCGTCTGATCGACCGACAGCAAGGAGAACCACCATGACCACCCCTCCCGCCACCGTCACGCTCGGCACGTCCGGGGCCACCCTGGACGACGTCCTCGCCGTGGCCCGCCACGACGCCCGCGTGGTGCTCGCCGACGACGTGCTCGAGACCGTCGGCGCGGTGCGCCGCCACGTCGAGGCGCTGGCCGAGGCCGAGACCCCCACCTACGGCGTCTCCACCGGCTTCGGCGCGCTCGCGGACAAGCACATCCCGCTCGAGTCCCGCGCGCAGCTGCAGAAGTCCCTGATCCGCTCCCACGCCGCCGGCATGGGCCCCGTGGTGGAGCGCGAGGTCGTCCGCGCGCTGATGTTCCTGCGCGCCACCACGCTGGCCTCCGGCCGCACGGGCGTGCGCCCCGTGGTGGTGGAGACCTTCGTGGCCATGCTCAACGCGGGCATCACCCCCGCCGTGCGCGAGTTCGGCTCCCTGGGCTGCTCCGGTGACCTCGCACCGCTCTCCCACCTGGCCCTGGCGCTGATGGGCGAGGGCGACGTCGTCGGGACGGACGGCGCGCTGCGTCCGGCCGGCGAGGCGCTCGCCGAGGCCGGGATCGAGCCGGTCGAGCTGCGGGAGAAGGAGGGCCTGGCCCTCGTCAACGGCACCGAGGGCATGCTCGGCATGCTCATCATGGCGCTGGCCGACCTCGAGGAGCTCGCCGACACCGTGGACCTCACCGCCGCGATGTCCGTGGAGGCGCTGCTCGGCACCGACCGCGTGTTCGTGCCGGAGCTGCACCTGCCGCTGCGCCCCCACCCGGGCCAGGCGACCTCCGCCGACCGGATGCTGAAGATCCTGGCGGGCTCGCCGATCGTGGCCAGCCACAAGGAGGGCGACTCCCGCGTGCAGGACGCCTACTCGCTGCGCTGCGCCCCGCAGGTGGCCGGCGGCCTGCGCGACACCCTCGCGTACGTGCGCACCGTGGCCGAGCGCGAGCTCGCCGCCACCGTGGACAACCCGGTGGTGCTCGACGACGGCCGGGTGAGCTCGAACGGCAACTTCCACGGGGCGCCCGTGGCGTACGTGCTGGACTTCCTGGCCATCCCGGTGGCCGACGTCGCGAGCATGTCCGAGCGCCGCACCGACCGCATGCTGGACCCGGCCCGCTCGCACGGGCTGCCGGCGTTCCTCGTGGACGACCCGGGCGTGGACTCCGGCATGATGATCGCCCAGTACACGCAGGCCGGGCTCGTCTCGGACATGAAGCGCCTGGCCGTGCCTGCGTCCGTGGACTCCATCCCGTCCTCCGCGATGCAGGAGGACCACGTCTCCATGGGCTGGCACGCCGCCCGCAAGCTGCGCTCGGCCGTGGAGAACTTCCGTCGCGTGCTCGCCGTCGAGCTCGTGGCCGCCGCCCGCGCGATCGAGCTGCGCGCCCCGCTGCAGCCCTCCGCCGCGACCGGTGCCGCCGTCCGCGTGATCCGCGAGGCCGGCGTCCCCGGCCCCGGCCCGGACCAGTACATGGCCCCGCAGCTGGCCGCCGCCGAGCAGGCCCTGCGCGACGGGTCCGTGCTGACCGCCGTGGCGGAGGCCCTCGCGGGCGTGTCCGCCGACGCCGAGCCGCAGGACCTGGCCGGGGAGTCCGAGGGCACCGAGGCCGAGGGGCACTGATGGGGCAGAAAGCCCCGTCTCTCGCTTTGTGCTCACGACTCGCCGTCTGCCATTCGGGCGCGCGGCGAGTCGTGAGCACAACAGGGGGTGGGAAAGTGGGCTAGCGCGTCATCACGTGAGCAGCCCGTTCTCGGCAGCCCACTGCCGGAACCCGCCTGGACCGAAGGGAAGCCGGTAATCGCCCATGATGAGATCGTCAGCGAGGCTCTCAACCATGGGAACGGTGAGTTGCTCCTTGCGGATCGCCTCACAGAGCAACCCGAGGGTGCCGGTGCACTCGAGCTTCTCGCGCTGGGCCAGGACGCGGGGCACGTTGTCGTCGATCACGATGCGATACCCGTGCGTCCGACCGAGGGCTAGATGTAGGAGGGCATGACGTTGTTGACACGCACCGGGGCCAACGAGGCCGGA
>NZ_JALJRI010000033.1:0-103902 GCF_024519795.1 Micrococcus sp. Mcc89
ACCAGCGGGAAGAAACACTGGCCGCCTATGGGCAGAACTCAATGGCCCTTGACACACGGCCGCATGGCCGAAGAGGGCACCTGGGACACGGTGCTGGCAACACGGACCACCTGCAGCGGATGCCGAAATCCTGATCGATTGGTCGGTCTCGGTCGACTCCACGATCGCCCGCGCCCATCAGCACGCGAGGAACACCACCCGGCTCAGAGGGGCTGGATCGAACGACAAGGAATCCGCGTGAAGAGCCCGCCGATCACGGCCTCGGGCGCTCACGGAGCGGGCTGAGCACGAAGACCCATCAGCTGGTCGACGGTGCTGGGCGAGAGGGCGTACTCATCGCGGGCGATCGGCACCCATCTGCGCGCCGGTGGCATCAAGGCCGTTCTCCCCAACCGGCTGACCAGCAGGGCCACCGCAGACGCCGCGGCTCGGCCGGCGGCCGACCCGTGGGCCTGGACTCGGAGGCTTACACGGGCCGGAACGTGATCGAGCGCCAGGACGCGCACCTGAAGCAATGGCCGGGCCTGGCGAGCAGGTACGACGAGTACGCGATCGTGTACTGGGCTGCCGTGGTCCTGAATGCTGTGCTCGCGTGGTCGACGGCATTGTCGGACACGCCCGAGTGGCGTGTTCGAACTGATCGACGATCCAGGTCAAGTGCTCGAGAAGCTCGGCGAGGCTCAGCACCGGCAGGTATGAGCGTGAGGACCTGGACAGAGAGGATCCCCCGAAATGCACATCGTGAAACAGAGTGAGCGATGTAGTGCTCTTCAGTTGGCACTGGTTGATATTGGTCGACGAGGCTTCAGCCCGGTCTGGTGATGCCCTGCGATGACTCTGAAGCCGGCTCTCGGGCGAATCCTCACATCGGGACGCCGAGACCCTGTGGGAGTCCAAGGATGGGACGTCTCGACGCCTGATCTGTCGGCGCTGCAGAGGAGCATGAGACCTGGGCCTTAAACCAGCTGAAGACCGGTCAAGCAGGTGGGGTCGTCGGGGCGGGTCGAGATGGCCTTTTTCGCGGTGCGGCCTTCAGCTGAGACAGTGAGAGTAGCGTCAATTCCACGCGGCAGCCAGACCCCGACGAATCCGTTGTCGTACGTCGTCAGCGTTTCATCGAGGAGGGTCTCCCCGGACGTCGCCTCGACCACGGTGACGTGGACGTCAGTATTGGCGAGTTCGCCGGTGCAGGTCGTGAGGCTGTGGAAGTAGCATTCGTGAGTCTGGCTGCGATACGGGGCGATAGAGACGTAGAATTCGTCTTCTGGCATCGGCAGGGTGGTCTGATTGTTCTGGTCGTCGGTCAGTACAAGCTGGTCCGGTTCAATCGACGCGATGAATTCAGACGAGCGATCTGTCACCTTCGTTGAGTCGAGGCGCTTGATGATCTCGCGAGCATTCAATCCGTCTAGATTGTGCTCGACCACCAGTGAGTGATCGGATCCTGCATCAGCGGACGGTCCCGCATCAGCACAGCCGCTGAGCAGGAGGACGGCGCTGGTCGCCAGACCGGTCAAGGCCGCGCAGATCCTCAGGCGGCTCCTGGAGGACTGGATCGGAGCAACAATGGCAAGTGGCATGCCCAACTCTTTTCTCAGGTGAACGTGTTCATGTCGTCAGGTTAGACAGAAGGCATCCCGAGTTCGCCGGTGCCAAGGGCGCGACGACGTGCAAAGCACGCCTGCCCGGAGACATCAAGAGCCTTGTCCTGATCTGGGGCCCACCGGTCCGAGGCACCCTGTGTTGACGAAATCGGATGGTGTCAGGAGCGCACGAGGCGATTGATGGCGTCGGTGGCCTCCTGGATCTTGGCGATGGCCGCGTCTTCATCGCCTTTCTTGGCGGCGTCGAGCACGCAGTGCTTGAGGTGGTCATCGAGCAGACCGGTCGCCACTCCCTGCAGGGCGCGGGTGAGGGCCGAGACCTGGGTGAGGATGTCGATGCAGTACTTTTCGTCGTCGATCATCTTCGTGATGCCGCGGGCTTGGCCTTCGATGCGCTTCATGCGGTTGCGGTAACGGTCCTTGTCACTGATGTAGCCGTGCCGATGGGCTCCGGTGTCGGCACCGGTCTCATCGGCTGCAGTTTCAGTGGTCACGAGTGCGTCCTTCACTTCTGGTGCTCCAGGACGGAGCGGGTGCTGGCATCTGGGGCGAGGTCGATGCGACGCAGCAGCTGGGCGTTGAGCGCGACGACGACGGTGGAGATCGACATCAGGATCGCGCCTACTGACATCGGCATGACGAAGCCGACGGGTGCGAGCACGCCAGCCGCGAGCGGCACAGAGAGCAAGTTGTACCCTGCGGCCCACCACAGGTTTTGCCTCATTTTACGGTATGCGGCACGGGAGAGCTGGATGACCGAGAGGACGCTACGCGGGTCGGAGCTGGCGAGGATGACACCTGCAGAGGCGATGGCGACGTCGGTGCCGGCCCCGATGGCGATGCCGACGTCGGCCTGGGCCAGGGCAGGGGCGTCGTTGACGCCGTCGCCGACCATGGCGACCTTCTTGCCCTCCTTCTGCAGCTGGTCGACCTTGGCGGATTTGTCCTCGGGGCGGACGCCGGCGAAGACCCGGTCGATGCCGAGCTCTCTTCCCACCTCGTTCGCCACGGCTTCCGCGTCGCCGGTGATCATGACGACCTCGACGCCGAGCTGATGGAGCGCATCGACGGCGTCGCGGGACTCTGGGCGAACCTCGTCGGCGAGCTTGAGACCGCCGATGACCTTGCCGTCGCGGAGGACGTGCAGGATGATCGCACCCTCTGCCCGCCATTCGTCGGCGACACCGATCTCGTCCTGGCCGGTCTCCTCGAGCAGACGGGGTCCGCCGACGCGGATCTCATGGTCGGCCACCGTCGCGGTGACGCCGACCGCCGGGGAGGAGGTGAACCCGCTGGCCGGTTCGACGGCGAGGCCCTTCTCCTTGGCGGCGGTGACGATGGACCGGGCGAGGGGGTGCTCACTGTCGGCCTCGGCGGAGGCGGCCAGGGCGAGGAGCTGTTCGGCATTCAGGCCGCCGGTCGGCTCCACGCCGGTGACGGTGGGCTCGCCCTTGGTCAGGGTGCCGGTCTTGTCGAAGAGCACCGCGTCGACCTGGCGCATGGACTCCAGGGCGAGGCGGTCCTTGATCAGGACGCCGCCGCGGGCGGCGCGCTCGGTGGCGATGGACACGACCAGAGGGATCGCCAGACCCAGCGCATGGGGGCAGGCGATGACGAGGACAGTGATGGTGCGAACGACCGCGTCGTCGGGGAGCCCGAAGAGCGTCCAGACGACGGCGGTGATCAGCGCAGCTCCGAGGGCGAACCAGAACAGCAGGGCCGCAGCCCGGTCGGCGATGCGCTGGGCACGGGAGGATGAGCCCTGCGCCTCGGCGACGAGCCTGTTGATGCCCGCCAGAGCCGTGTCGTCGCCGGTGGCGGTGATCTCTACGCGCAGGCCGGAGTCGGTGGCCACGGTGCCGGCGGTGACGTTCTCGCCCTCGCCGCGGGCGACGGGGTGTGATTCGCCGGTGATCATGGACTCGTCCATGTCGGCGCGGCCGTCGACGATGGTGCCGTCGGCGGGGACGCTGCCGCCAGGCCGGACGATGACGACGTCGCCGACGCGCAGCTCTGCCGGGTCGACCTTGACGACGTCGTCTCCCTCTATACGCTCAGCCTCGTCAGGGAGCAGCGCGGCGAGGGAGTCCAACGCCGAGGTGGTCTGGGCCAGTGAGCGCATCTCGATCCAGTGGCCCAGCAGCATGATGACGATCAGCAGCGCCAACTCCCACCAGAACTCGAGCTCGGGGTGGACGAGACCGACAGTGGCGGCCCAGGAGGCGAGGAACGCTACGGTGATGCCGAGCGCGATGAGCAGCATCATCCCCGGCTGGCGGCTTTTCAGCTCGCTGACAGCACCGGTGAGGAACGGGGTGCCGCCCCAGGCGTACATGACGGAGCCGAGGACTGCGGCGACCCAGCCCGCCCAGCTGGGGACCGAGTAGCCCAGGAGCATGGCGAACATGGGGGAGAACGCGACCACCGGGATGGCGATGATCAGGTTGATCCAGAACAGCCGCCGGAACTGGCCGACGTGGTCGCCGTGGCCCGCGTGACCACCGCCGTGATGACCGTGCCCGGCGTGGTCACCGTGTTCCATGGTGTGGTCTTCGTTCTCGGCGCGCGAGTCGTCACGGTGGCCGGACTCGGTGGTCGCGACGCCGGCGTGGTCATGGTGATGCGTGGTCGGGTCCGTCATGCTCTTCGCTTCCCCTCGTCATTCCCCGATCTTTCCTTCGATCGGGTCGTATTTCGCCGCGGACCTTCAGCGCGCCCGCGGCGATCGGCTCAGGAGGCCGGCTTGAGCTCGCTCTCGACGACCCACTTGTGGTTGGTCATCGTCATGCCGTCGGACTCGTAATCGACCATGTAGACGGTCTCCTCGGTGGAGGAGGCGATGGTCGCCTTCGCGCCCTTCATGCCTTCCATGTGTTCGGCCTCGAGAGTGACCTCGGTGCCGTCAGCCAGACGTTCATCTCCGGCGTCCTTGATCTCCTGCTGGACGACCCACTTGTGATCCTTGACCGGCTCCCCGCCTGCGGACGGCGTGAAGTCCACCGCATAGGTGTACGTGTCGTACGCGCCGGCGATCGTCGCGTTCGCACCGTCCATGCCCTCCATGTGGTCGGCGGTGAGCGTGACCTCGGTGCCGACCGGGTATGTGGGCGACGCAGCCGTCTCGATGCCCTCGGGGGCGGGGCCGCCGTCCATCGGATGCTCCATCCCGCCGCTGTCAGAGCTGCTGTCGTGGCCCTCGTGCTGGCTGGTCGTCGAGGGGGTCCCTTGGTCCTGGCCGCCGCCGGTGCTGCAGCCGGTGAACACGAGCGCTCCTCCGAGCACTCCTGCGGCGACGGTGGTCATGAGGTGCTTGCGCATGAAGTCTCCTGTTCGTTCTGGTCCAGTCAACGCTATACCCCTCCCGGGTATCAAGTCGATGTCGATCGGCGGGCGTGGAATCGCCCGGCCAAGATCCAGTCGACCCGGGGTGGCAGCGCTGAGGCTGCGATGGAGAACATCGGCTCGGCGGCCCTGGTCGCAGATGGAATCGAGGCCCGAACGGACGGGCTCACCTCGCTCGCCGTCGTGACGGGATCGGCTGCGTCGTCTCGTGAACATCACCGTGGTGAGAAGACGATCCCAGTACCGTCGATCACCCAAGAGAAATTGGTCTTGTCCGGTTGCATCGTCGGGTGTCCCATCGAGACAGGGATCCTGAGAGCCGACGGAAGCTGTGCAACTATCGCCAGGCAGAGCGAAGCATGTCTCAGTACGTGCTCCGTCAGATCGCCGCGAAGGCCTGATCCACGGGGCCCGCCCGCGCGGGCCGCCGCCGGCGTCCCGCCCGGGTGCGGAGCCGCGGAGTAGGCTGGTCGCACCATGGAACATCTGCCCCCCACGAGCCCCGGCGCCCCGCTGCTGCCGCAGATCGCCCGCCCGGCGGACCTGTCGGCCCTCACGGAGGACCAGTTGACCGCGCTGGCTGCGGAGATCCGCGCCTACCTGATCGCCCACGTCTCCAAGACGGGCGGCCACCTCGGACCGAACCTGGGCGTCGTCGAGCTGACGCTGGCCGTGCACCGCGTCTTCGAGTCGCCGAAGGACGCGGTCATCTTCGACACGGGTCACCAGTCGTACGTGCACAAGCTGCTCACCGGACGCCAGGACTTCACGACGCTCCGCCAGGAGGGGGGCCTGTCCGGCTACGGTGACCGCACGGAGTCCGAGCACGATGTGGTGGAGTCCTCGCACGCCTCCAGCTCGCTCTCCTGGGCGGACGGCATCGCGCGGGCCTGGGCGCAGACCGGGCAGGGGGACCGCACCGTGGTGGCCGTGATCGGCGACGGCGCACTCACGGGGGGCATGGCCTGGGAGGCGGTCAACAACATCGCCGCGGGCCGGGACCGGCGCGTGGTGATCGTCGTCAACGACAACGGCCGCTCGTACGCGCCCACGGTGGGCGGCGTCGCCGAGCACCTGGGCGGACTGCGCCGCGGGGTGCTGGACAAGGTGCGCACCCACCACCGCTACGAGCAGACCCTCGACTACCTCAAGCGCCGCCTCCAGGAGGCCGGCCTCGCGGGCGAGCTGGTGTACCGGCCGCTGCACGCGGCGAAGAAGGGCCTCAAGGACCTCTGGGCGCCGCAGGGCCTGTTCGAGGACCTGGGCATGAAGTACATCGGCCCGGTGGACGGTCACGACCTCACCGCCATGGAGGAGGCCCTCGAGGACGCGCGGGCGTACGGCGGGCCCGTGATCGTCCACGCGATGACCGAGAAGGGGCACGGCTACGCACCGGCGGTCGCGCACGAGGCGGACCAGTTCCACGCGATCGGCGTGATCGACCCCTCCACGGGCGAGCCCATCACCTCGTCCACGGCCCAGTCCTGGACCTCCGTGTTCGGCGAGGAGATGCTCGCGATCGCGAATGAGCGGCCGGACGTCGTGGCCATCACCGCCGCCATGCAGAACCCCGTGGGCCTGGCCCCGATGGCGCTGGCCCACCCGGACCGGGTGTTCGACGTCGGCATCGCCGAGCAGCACGCGGTCACCTCGGCCGCCGGCATGGCCTTCGGCGGTCTGCACCCCGTGGTGGCCGTCTACGCGACCTTCCTCAACCGCGCCTACGACCAGGTGCTCATGGACGTGGGCCTGCACCGTGCGGGCGTGACGTTCGTGCTGGACCGCGCGGGCGTCACCGGGCCGGACGGCCCGAGCCACCACGGCATGTGGGACCTGGCCCTGCTGCAGTCGGTGCCGGGGCTGCGGATCGCCGCGCCCCGCGACGCGGACACGCTCCGGGAGGAGCTGCGCGAGGCCGTCGCCGTCGAGGACGCGCCCACCGTGGTGCGGTTCGCGAAGGGCTCGGTCGGCGAGCCGGTGCGTGCCCTGGAGCGACTGTCGGACGGCACGGACGTGCTCGCCCGGCGGGGCGAGGCCGGCGGACGCGACGGCGCCGAGCGGGACGTGCTGATCGTGGCGGTGGGCGCGATGGCCGAGCTCGGCCTCGACGTCGCCGAACGGCTCGAGCGGCACGGCATCAGCGCCACGGTGATCGACCCGCGGTGGGTCCTGCCCGTGGCCCGGTCCGTGATCGACACGGCCGCCCGCCACCGGATCGTCGTGTGCCTCGAGGACGGGGTGCGGGCCGGCGGCGTCGGCTCGCGGATCCGGCAGGAGATGCGCGCGGCCGGCGTGGACACCGCCCTGAACGAGGTCGGCCTGCCGGTCGAGTTCCTCGCCCACGGCAGCCGCGAGCAGGTGCTGGCCCGCGTGGGCCTCACCGCGCAGCGCATCACCCAGGACACCGTCGCCCAGGTCCTCGGCGCCAAGGTCCCGTACGCCCGGCCCGTCCCCGAGGACGCGGCCGCCCCCCACCACCAGGAGCAGGCATGAGCATCGTCCGGCTGTACCGTGATCGCGTCGGCGACGACGGCGCCCGGCTCTTCGAGTACCGCGAGGCATGGGCCGACGCGGAGGCCGGGGAGTTCGTGGTCCACCACGGCCGGGTCGGCCAGCCCGGCACCGTCGGGGAGCAGCCCCTGGCCGACCAGGCCGAGGGTGATCAGCTGCTGGCCGCGTTCGTGGCGCAGGGCGCGGAGGAGGGCTTCGCCGAGGCGGACCCCGCGACCTTCGCCGTGCTGCCGGTGGCCTACCGGCTCCGCGGCCGGGAGGCCACGGTGATCGAGCGGCGCACCGTGGAACGGCTGCGCGTCGAGGTGACCCACCAGCTGGCCTGGCGCGGTCTTGGCGAGGTCGAGGACGTCGTCGAGGAGGCCGGTGCCCTCGTGCTGCGCGTCCGGACCCCCCACGCCCGCAAGGCCGCCGCCGAGATCCCGGCGGCCGCCAAGCGCGCCGACGGCGTGCAGCCGAACAAGGTGGACGTCCGCACCGCAGAGCAGGAGGGCTGACCCGTGCGCCACACCCGTCTCGGCCGCTCCGGGCTGACCGTCTCCGTCGTCGGCCTGGGCTGCAACAACCTCGGCCGCCCCGGCACCGCCACGCTGGAGCAGGCCGGCACCGACGCCGTCGTCCACGCCGCGCTCGACGCCGGCATCACCTTCTTCGACGTCGCCGACGTCTACGGCGCCGAGCCCGGCCTGTCCGAGGAGCGGCTCGGCCGCGCCCTGGGCGCCCGCCGCGACGAGGTGGTGATCGGCACCAAGTTCGGCATGGACATGGGCGGTGTCGCCGGCGACGACGGCGGCGCGCGGGGCTCCCGCCGGTACATCGTGCGCGCCGTCGAGGACTCCCTGCGCCGCCTCGGCACCGACTGGATCGACCTCTACCAGTTCCACACCCCGGACCCGGCCACGCCCATCGAGGAGACCCTCCGCGCGCTCGACGACCTCGTGCGCGCCGGCAAGGTCCGCTACGTGGGCCACTCGAACCGGGCCGGGTGGCAGATCGCCCAGGCCGAGTACGTGGCCCGCGAGCTGGGCGTGGAGCGCTTCGTGTCCGCGCAGAACCACTACAACCTGCTGGACCGCCGGGCCGAGCTCGAGGTGGTCCCGGCGGCGGCCGAGTTCGGGCTCGGCGTCCTGCCGTACTTCCCGCTGGCCAACGGGCTGCTCACGGGCAAGTACTCGCAGGGCGACGCCCCCGAGGGCTCGCGCCTGTCCCACGTGCGCCAGCACATGGTGGCCGACGCCGACCTGGAGCAGCTGGCCGCGTTCGGCCGGTTCGCCCGGGAGCGGGGGATCACCGAGGTCCAGGCCGCGATCGGGTGGCTGGCGGCGCAGGGACCGGTGTCCTCCGTGATCGCCGGCGCCACCCGTGCCGAGCAGGTCGTGGAGAACGCGGCGGCGGCCGACTGGCTCGCCACCGCGGAGGACCTGGCCGAGCTGGACGCCCTGTTCCCGGGCCCGGAGAAGGTCGCGCTCTTCTGATGGCCGGCGCGCTGACCGGCGCGGCCGCCGCGACCCCGCTCGTGCCGACGCCGGGGGAGGCCGCCCTGGGCTGGACCGTGTCCGTCGTGGCCGGTGCGCTGTGGGTGGCCGGCTTCGTCTCGCTGGGCCGCAGCCCCCTGGACGCCCGGGCGCGCCTGCCGTGGGTCGGCCTCATGCTGCTGCTGCCGGTGCTGGGGGCGCTCATCTGGTTCTGGTGGCGGCACCGCTACTACCCGGCGCGGCGGCGCGAGCAGCCGGCGTGGGACCCCAACGACCGCTCCGCCGTCGTGGTGCCCCCGCGCCGGCGCTACGGCGCGCCGGAGGAATGAGCCGGGCTCAGAGCTTGACGACGATGCGGTCGTCGACGACGGCCGCGTCGTAGTCCATGAGGGCCTTGCGGGCCGGGCCGCCGAACGGCTTCCCCGAGGTGACGTCGAAGTGCGAGCCGTGGCAGGGGCAGACGTAGGCCGGGCCCTCCTGCCGGTCCACGACCTGGAGCAGGCAGCCCTGATGCGTGCACACGTTGGTGAAGGCGGTCACCGTGGTCTCGTCCACGCGATGCATCATCAGCGTCCTACCCTGCACCTGCACCTCCCGGGAGGCGCCCACGGGCAGCTCGGCGGCGGGCAGCGCGTCGACGGCGTCGGAGCCGGTGTAGTGGTCCTGCGCGGTGTCCTTCTCACGCAGCCGGTCCGTGCAGCCGGCCAGCGCGAGTGTGCCGGCACCCGCGGCGGCGACGGCGGCGCCGCGGCCCAGGACGGTGCGGCGGGAGGTGTCCGGGCGGGCGTGGTCGTCGCAGCAGCCGGACCGGGAGGAGTTCGGGGTGAGGGGGGAGTCCTGCGTGGTCATCGACCCATTATCGCCCGTGGCGAGGGCGGATGCGACCGGGCCCGACGGGTGCGAGGATCGGGGGGACGGACCCCCGAGCCCCAGGAGCACCGCCGTGACCCACCCCGCCCCGCGCCCCACCGGCGCCGCCCGTTTCGACCTCACTCCCTTCGAGCGGTGGGAGGCCGTGACCCTCGACGACGTGCACGTCGGCTTCCTGCACCGGGTGCTGGAGGACGGCGTGCTGACCACCCGCATGGGCTTCGCCCCCACGCCCGCCCAGCGCGCCGCCCGCGGTGGACTGCCCGAGCGCTACCTCGCCCAGACGCAGGTCGGCTTCACGCCCGACGGGGACGGCTGGGCATGGACGACCCACGAGGACTCCGCCGGAGCCCAGCGGGTGCGCATCGACCGTGAGCGGGCCGGCATCGACGCCGCGGTGCTGCCCTCGTACGCGGAGTACCTCCTCCTCGCGCGGGTGGCCGCCGAAGGCCCGCTCGCCGTGGACCGGCTCGAGGAGGCCTCGCCCCTGCAGGGCGGGCTGCGCGTGCCCCGCGCCGAGCTGCGCCCGGCGGACGCGGGCGGGTCGGACGTGCGGGTGGCCGTCGTCGCGGACGGCGTGGAGCTGGGGGCGCACCTCGTGCGCGAGGGCGCCGTGGTCGCCTCCGACTGGGGCGGGGGCACCGCCTCGACCCCCGTGGCCGACCAGGCCGCGGCGACCGCCGGGCTCGACGCGCACGTGGTGACGTTCGCCGGGCTGCCGATCGCCTGAGCCGTGGGCCGGGCCGTCGCGGACGGCCCGGCCGGGGCCGGTCAGGCCTGCGCGGCCGGGTGGAAGCGCCGCCCGTTCACCCGCTCGGCGGCCCCGCAGTCGTCCAGGTACGGCGTGATGCCGCCCAGGTGCAGGGGCCAGTTGGCGCCGAGGATCATGCACAGGTCCACGTCCTCGGGGGCCGCGACGACGCGCTCGTCCAGGAGCAGGCCGATCTCCTCGGCCAGCGCGTCCTCGACCCGGCGCAGCAGCTCCTCGGAGGTCTGCGGGGTCGAGCCCTGCTCCAGCAGGGCCGCGGTCGCCTCCGGGATCTGCTCGCCGGTCGCGCCGGCGGCCTCCTCGTCGCGCCGGTCGGGGCGGACGTCCTTGGCCCAGATCGCGGTCTTGCCGGCGTCGATCAGGCGCTGCAGGTTCGCCGAGACCGGGAAGCGCTCCGCGCCGAAGGACGCGGAGAGGGACTCGGACACGTGCTGGGCCACGGGGATGCCGACCATGGCCAGGAGGGTGAACGGCGTCATCGGCAGGGCCAGCGGGTCCAGCGCGTGGTCGGCCTCGTGCGCGTCGGTGCCCTCGTCGAAGGAGTTCTGCACCTCGCCCATCATGCGCAGCAGGACGCGGTTGACCACGAACGCGGTGGCGTCGTGGACGAGCACGCCGGTCTTGCGGAGCCGGCGGGTCAGTTCGAACGCGGTGGCCACGACCTCGTCCGTCGTCGCCTCGGTCCGCACGATCTCCACGAGCGGCATGACCGCCACCGGGTTGAAGAAGTGGAAGCCCACGAGGCGCTCGGGATGCTCGAGGACCTCGGCCATGGCGGCCACGGACAGGCTCGAGGTGTTGGTCATCAGGATGGCGTCCTCACGCACGATGCCCTCGAGCTCGCGGAAGACGGTGCGCTTGACCTCGAGCTCCTCGAAGACGGCCTCGATGACGATGTCGGCGTCCGCGTACACCGCCTTGTCCGTGTCCGCGGTGATCAACCCGGCCAGGGCCTCGCCGTCCTCGGCGGAGAGCCGTCCACGGGAGACCATCTTCTCGACCTGCGCGCGCACGCCCGCCAGGCCGCGCTCGACACGCTCGGCGTCGATGTCCGTCATCACGACGGGCACCCGCAGGTGCCGGGCGAAGACGAGGGCGAGCTGGCCGGCCATCAGGCCCGCACCGACGATGCCGACCTTGCGGACCTCGCGGGCGAGCTCGCGGCCCGGGTCGCCGGCGGGGCGCTTGGCGCGGCCCTGGACGAGGCCGAGGAACGCGTACACGGTGCGCCGGAACTCGGGGGAGTGCAGCAGCGTCCCGAGGGCGTCCGCCTCGGCCTGGGCGGACTCGGCGCGGGTGCGCGTGCGGGCGCCGGTGAACAGGTCCTCCAGGTGACGGCGCGCCGGCAGGTGGCGTCCGGGGCGAGCGGCCTGCAGCCGCTCCAGCGCCGCCAGGGCGCGGTCCCAGGCGGCGTCGGACACGTCGCGGTCGCGGTGGGCGGCCAGTTCGGCCGCCACGGACTCGTCCCCGGCGACCAGGGCGGCGGCGAGCTCGAGGCCCGCGTCGAGGAGGTCCCCCTCCACGATCCGGTCCATCAGGCCGAGCCCGTGCGCCGCGCGGGCGTCGAGCATGCGGTTGTCGTCGAGGGGGTTCTTCAGCACGACGTCGACGGCGGCCTCCGGGCCGATCAGATGGGGCACGCGCCACACGCCGGACCAGCCGGGGATCAGGCCGAGCCGGACCTCGGGCAGGCCGAAGCCCTTCGCATCGGCGGCCACCACGCGGTGTCCGGCGGCCAGGGCCAGCTCGAGGCCGCCGCCGAGGGCGAGGCCGTTCACGAGCGCGACCGTGGGGATCTCGAGGGCCGCGAGCCGGTCGTAGACGGCGTGGCCGAGCAGGGCCAGGTCGCGGCCGACGTCGTCGGTGAGGCCCGCGATCAGGGACAGGTCCGCCCCGGCCGCGAAGGTCCCCTCCACACCGGTCACGGCCAGGGCCTGGATCGCGCCCGCGGCGGCCCGGGCGGCCTGCTCGTCGAGCACCCGGCCGAGGCCGAGGAGCGTGGCCGGGCCCAGGGTGGCGGGCCGGCGGGGTCCCTGCCCGTTGTCCAGCGTGAGCAGCGCGAGCGTGCCCGCGCCATCGGGCAGGGCGTGGTCGGTCACGGTGACGGTGGTGACGACCTCATCCGGGGCCAGGGCGGGCAGGTGGTCGAAGGAAGCAAGAGAAACGGATGTCATGCGGGTCACACTACCGGCGAGTAGCCTCGGCGTCGACGCGACGCGACGGACCGATCCGGCCGGCCGCGTCGGGGGCTCAGGCGCCGGCGGGATCGGGGTCGAGGAGCGCGACCGTGACGATCGCGCCGACGTTCTCCACCTGCCACGGGCGCGCGCCCCGCTCCGTCAGGAACGCGTCGACGGTCTCGGGGGTGATCGGGGCGGGCGGGGTCCAGCAGATCCGCCGAAGGGTGTCCGGGGTGAGGAGGTTCTCGGTGGGCATCCCCAGCTGCTCGGCCCGTCGGGCGACGCGGGCCTTGGCCGTGCGCAGGCGGCGGTCCGCCACCGGGTCCCGGTCCTTCCAGGCCCGGGGTGGGGGCGGGCCGTCCCCGGTGCGGATCTGCGCCGCGGGGGCGTCGTCCCGCTCGGCGTCCTCGACGCCGGCCCGGATCGCGGCGATCCAGCGCGGGGCCTCGCGGCTCGCGGCGCGGCCGTGGAAGCCGGAGGTCTGGCGCAGGGCGGGGACGGTGCGCGGCTGGGCGGCCGCGGCGGCGACGATCGACCGGTCCGGGATGAGCCGGCCGGGGGCGACGTCGCGGTGGCGGGCGAGGTCCTCGCGGGCCTCCCACAGGCGCTTGAGGACCGCGCGCTGCACGGGGCGGCGCAGCGTCTGGGAGCCCGAGGTGCCGCGCCAGGGGTCCTTCTTCGGCGTGGGCGGCGGGGCCGTGCGCACGTGCTCGAACTCCTGCTCGGCCCACGCGAGCTTGCCGTCGGCCTCGAGGCGCGCGATCAGGGCCTCGCGCAGCGGGACGAGCAGCTCGACGTCGAGCGCCGCGTAGGTGAGCATCGCCTCGGGCAGCGGACGCACCGACCAGTCGGCGGCCGAATGCTCCTTGGCGAGGGTGACCCCCAGCAGCTCCTCCAGGACCGCGGCCAGGCCGACGCGCGGCAGGCCGGACACCCGGGCCGCGAGCTCGGTGTCGAACAGCCGATCGGGGCGCAGCCCCTGCTCGGCCAGGCAGGGCAGGTCCTGGCTGGCCGCGTGCAGGATCCACTCGACGCCCGCGAGGGCCTCCTGCAGCGGGGCCAGCCCGTCGAGGGCTTCGGGATCGACGAGCCAGATGCCGGCGCCCTCGCGCTTGAGCTGGACGAGCATAGCCCGCTGGCCGTACCGGATCCCGGAGGCGCGCTCCGCGTCGACGGCGACGGGCCCGGTCCCCGCGGCGAGCGCCGCGGCGCAGGCCTCCAGGCCCGCGCGGGTGTCGGTGAGCCGGGGGACTCCACCGGCCGGTGTGGCGATCAGCCGCGGGGGCGCGTCCGGGGCGGCCGTCTCGGGGGCGTCGGTCATGCTGCTCCTGTTCGGGGAGGTCGGGGCGGGGACGGGCCGGGGCCCGGTGTGTCGGAGGCGCGGGCGCGCGGTCAGGGGCCGGCCGTGTGGACGTCCGCGGCGTGCTCGGGCGGCAGACCGGCGAACGCGCAGATCATGTCCGACCACGCCTCGAGATGCGAGCCGAGGTCCCGCGGGGCCGGGGTCCACGAGGCGCGCAGCTCGATGTCGGTGGTGTCCGGGGCCGCACTGAGCGTCCCGAAGCCCTCCGCGATGCTGCGCGTCGCGGTGCCGCCGGCGTGGGAGTGCTCGGCGTGGCGGCGCTCGAGCGCCTCCACGAGCCACGTCCACGCGACGGCGCCGGCCAGCTGGTCCAGTGCGACGTCCGGTTCCAGGCTCGCACGGATCCATGTCACCGCCCGGAAGCCTCCCGGCCACCGGGCGTCCGGGGCCGGGTCGTGCAGGAGGACGAACCGCCCCGTGGCCAGCACGCCGCCGGTCGCGCCCGGCCCGTCGCACACGTCGGCGGCGAGGGCGACGGCGAAGGGCGCCTGCCCCTCGGGTGCCGGGATCTCCCGCAGCCGCACCTCGGTCCGTGGCCGCGCATCGCGCAGGTCCGCCAGGGCACGCCGGAACACCCCCGGCGGCACGGGCGCCTCGACCGCCCCGGGGGCGGCGGAGAGGCGACGGGGCCCGATCACGCTCATGCCCGTCAGCCTAGGCTGCGGGGCCCAGCGGGCCGCGGGGGCGCGCCGTGGACGCCACGGCGCTCCCGCACCGGATCAGCGCGCCCCGTCCGGGGCCGCCGCGTCGTCGGCGGGGGCCAGGCGCAGCGAGATCGAGTTGATGCAGTAGCGCAGGTCCGTGGGGGTGTCATAGCCCTCGCCCGCGAAGACGTGACCCATGTGGGAGCCGCACGCCGCGCACCGCACCTCGATCCGCTCCATGCCCAGGGTGGTGTCCTTCAGGTACTCCACCCGGTCCTCCGCGAGCGGTGCGAAGAACGAGGGCCAGCCGCAGTGCGCGTCGAACTTCTCGTCCGAGCGGAACAGCTCGGATCCGCACGCCCGGCACGCGTACACGCCCTTCACGTGCGAGTCCCAGTACTCGCCCGTGAAGGGCCGTTCCGTGCCGGCCCGGCGCAGCACCTGGAACTCCTCGGGCGTGAGCCGTCGGGCCCACTCCTCGTCCGTCAGGCGGGCGCCGCCCGGGGCGGCCAGGGTCTGCTCGGGAGCGGGGACGTCCCGCGCGGGGTCGGGGGTGGGGCCGTCATGGGGGGTGTGGGGAGTCTCGGTCATGCCCGGTGCAACGGTCCGGAGCGCCGTCGTGTTCCCGACCGGCGTCGCATTGGCGGGCGCGCCCGCCCGTGGAGGACAATGGCGCGCATGGCCGCACGACCCCGCCGTCCCCGTCCCCACCCCGCCGACCTGCCGCCCGCCCTGGCCGCCGCCGTCACCGTGGCAGCCCGGCGGGCCGGGGGTCGCGACTCCCGCGTCCGCCGAGCGGGCCGCCTGGTCCGCCGCGGAGTCACCGGATCGGTGCGCGGCGGCGTGGCCGTGGCCTCCCCGGTGGCCCGCTGGGCCCCGCCCGTGCTCAGCGTCGCCGCGGCCTCCGCCTTCGTGCTGGCCGGGGCGAGCTCGGCGCTCGCAGGCGTGTTCGCCCGCACCGTGGTGACCCCCGTGCGCCGCCACGCCGAGTCCACGCCGATCCTCGCCGTCGTCGACACGCCCGCCGGGCAGGACGTGATCCTGCAGGCCGACGAGTACACCACCGTGCCCGGCCAGTACTCCCTCACGTTCGACGACGGCGCCGGATGCGCCCGCATCGGGGAGATCACCTCCTTCGACCCCCGGGACGGCACGGTGCAGCGCGCGGTCGAGGAGGTCTTCTCCGGCGATCTGACGACGGCGACCCGGGGCCGGTTCACCGGCTTCGTCTACCCGACCCCCGCCGACGCCGGGCTCGACGCCGAGGACGTGCAGGTGCCGGTGCCCGGCGGCCACGCCCGCGCATGGCGCATCGAGCCGGACCCCAGCGAGGACGGCGAACCCCGTCCCGCGGAGGGGCTGTGGGCGGTGATGGTCCACGGCCGCGGTGCGCGCCGCAACGAGGGCATCCGCGCCGTGCCGACCGCCCGCCGCCTGGGCATGACGTCGCTGCTGATCTCCTACCGCAACGACGGCGACGCCCCGGACGCCGCCGACGCCCGCTACGGGCTCGGCACCACCGAATGGGAGGACGTCGAGGCGGCCATCCGCTACGCCCTCGACCACGGCGCCCGGGACGTCGTCCTCTTCGGCTGGTCCATGGGCGGGGCCGTGGTGCTGCAGACCGTGGACCGCTCCCCGCTGGCCCCGCACGTGCGCGGCGTGGTCCTGACGGGCCCCGTCATCGACTGGGTGGACGTGCTGCGCCACCAGGCCCGGCTCAACCGGATCCCCGAAGCCGTGGGCCTGCTCGGCCAGTGGCTGCTGGCCAACCGGGCCGGCCGGTTCATCACGGGCCTGGCCGCCCCCGTGGACCTCAAGGCCCTGGACTGGGTGACCCGCGCCGACCACGTGCGTGTGCCCACGCTGATCCTGCACTCCGAGGACGACGAGTACGTGCCCGTCGGCCCCTCGCAGGACCTGGCCGAGCGCAACCCGGACCTCGTGCGGTTCGTCCGCTTCCACCAGGCCCGCCACACCCGCGAGCAGAACGTGGACCCGCGCAAGTGGGACACCACCGTGCGCGGCTGGCTGCGCGCCGTGCTCAGCGCCCCCCGCCCCGGCGGCCGGGGGCGCTGACCGCGCTCAGGCCGCGGCGTCCGCCAGCCCCCGACGGCGCAGCAGCGGCTCGAGCTCGGCGTCCCGGCCACGGAACGCGCGGTAGGACTCCAGCAGGTCACGCGTATCGCCCCGCGAGAGCAGCTCGTCCGCGAACCGGCGGCCGTTCTCCCGCGTCATCCCGCCGTGCTCGCGGAACCACTCCACGGCGTCCGCGTCCAGCACCTCGGCCCACACGTAGGAGTAGTACCCGGCCGCGTAGCCGCCGCCGAAGATGTGCTTGAAGTAGCCGGTGCCGTAGCGCGGAGGCACCAGGTCCGGGTCGATGCCCGCCTCGGTCAGCACCCGGCGCTCGAACGCGGCCGGGTCGGCCGTGGCGGCGTCCACCGTCTCCTCCGTCAGCGAGTGCCAGGCCCAGTCCACGAGCGCCGCGCCCAAATACTCGACCGTGCGGTGCCCCTCGCCCCACAGGTCCGCCGCCTCGAGCCGCTCCAGCGTCCCCGCCGGCAGCGGCTCGCCCGACTCCACGTGCCGCGCGTACGCGGCCAGCAGGGACGGCTCGCGCAGCCACACCTCGTTGACCTGCGACGGGAACTCGACGACGTCGCGCGGCACGTTCGTCCCGGTGAGCGAGGCGTACTCGCCCCGGGCCAGCAGCCCGTGCAGGGCGTGGCCGAACTCGTGGAACAGCGTCGTGGCCTCATCCAGCGTCAGCAGGGCCGGACGCCCCGCCGCCGGGGCCGGCACATTCATCGTGGTGAACACCACCGGGCGCTCGCCCAGGGCGTCCGCCATGTCCCGCACCGTGTGCATCCAGGCACCGCCCGACTTGGTCGGCCGCGCGAACAGGTCCGCGACGAACAGACCCACCCCGGCACCGTCCTCACCCGTCACCTCGAACACCCGGATCCCGGGGCGGTACAGGTGCCGCGCCAGCTCCGGGCGCTCGGCGAACGTGAGCCCGTACAGCGCCGTCGCCGCCGCGAACACGCCCTCGGTCAGCACCCGGTCCAGCTCGAAGTACGGGCGCAGGGCGTCCGCGTCCACCGCGAACTCCTCCCGCGCGTACGCCGCGGACAGCGCCGGCCAGTCCCATGGGGCCACCTCGGCGTCCGTCCGGCCCGCGTGCGCCGCCGCCGTCGCCGCGTCCGCCCGCGCGTTGGCCATCGCCCGCGGCGCCATCGCGGCCAGCAGCTCCTCCACGGCCGCCGTCGACGGCGCCGCCCGGTCCTTCAGCGCCTGCTCGGCCCAGCTCTGCGCCCCCAGCAGCCGCGCCTTGCGCAGCCGCAGCCGCACCATCGCCATCGCCGTCGTCAGCGTCTCGTGCTCCCCGGACCCGCCCCGGCCCGTCGACGCCTCGAACACCTCGCGCCGCATCCCCTCGTCCTGCAGGGACGCCAGCCACGGCTGCGACGTGAACAGGGACAGCGTCAGCAGCCACGGGCCCGCCGCCGCGTCCCCGTCCCCGTGCCCCGCCTCGGCGGCCGCCCCCGCCGCCGCGGCCAGGTCGTCCTCGCTCAGACCGGCCAGGCGCTCGCGGTCCGTGACGAGCACGGCGCGGGCGGCGGTGTCCGCGACGAGGCGGCGCGTGTAGGCGGCCGAGAGGGACGCCAGCTCCGTGTTGATCCCGCGCAGCTCCTCGCGCGCGGCCTCGTCCAGGTCCGCCCCCGCCAGGGAGAGGCGCAGGCGCAGCGTCTCCAGCAGGCGGGCGTCCTCGCCCGTGAGGCCGCCGTCGTCGATCGAAGCGGCGCGCGCCGCCAGCCGCGGGTCCAGCAGGATCGCGTCCTCGTGGGCCGCGAGCTCGGGGGAGAGCTCCTCGGCCAGGGCCTGCCGCGCATCCGTGCCGTCCGAGCCGACGAGCGTGAAGAACATCGCGGCGGAGCGGCGCAGCAGCTGGCCGGACAGCTCGAGCGCACGGACGGTGTTCTCGAAGGTCGGCGCCGTGGCCGCCCCGAGGATCTGGTCGACCTCGGCGCGCTGGGCCGCCATCCCCGCGCGCACGGCCTCGGCCAGCTGCGCGTCGGAGACGGCGGAGAAGTCGGGCAGCCCGTAGGGCAGGTCGGAGGGGGTCGCCAGCGGGTGGTCGGCGGGCAGGACGGAGGGCGCGGAGGTGTGGGTCATGGGCGCGAGTGTAGTCAGCCGTGATCCGCGCCACCCCACCGGGCGTCGCTAGACTGGGCGGTCGAGCCAGCAGACGAGATCCAGACCTGAGGAGGCGTGATGGCAGGACATTCCAAGTGGGCGACCACCAAGCACAAGAAGGCCGTCATCGACGCGCGGCGCGCCAAGGCGTTCGCGAAGTACATCAAGAACATCGAGGTCGCGGCACGTGCCGGCGGACCCGACGTCGCCGGCAACCCCGCCCTCGACCTGGCCGTGTCCAAGGCCAAGAAGGCCTCGGTGCCCAACGACAACATCGACCGCGCCGTCAAGCGCGGCGCCGGCCTCACCGGCGAGGTCATCGACTACGCCGAGATCATGTACGAGGTCCGCGGCCCCCAGGGCTCGGCGCTGCTGGTCGAGTGCCTGACCGACAACAAGAACCGCGCCGCCGCGGACGTGCGCGCGGCCGTCACCCGCAACGGCGGCACCATGGCCGACTCCGGCTCCGTCTCCTTCCTCTTCGAGCGCAAGGGCCTCGTGCGCCTGCCCGCCGAGGGCAACACCGAGGACGGCCTGCTCGAGGCCGTGCTCGAGGGCGGCGCCGACGCCGAGGAGGTCGTCGTCTCCGGCGACTCCTTCGAGATCCTCTCGGACCCCTCCGACCTGCAGTCCGTGGCCAAGGCCCTCGACGAGGCGGGCGTGGAGTACGAGTCCGACGAGCTCGAGTTCGTCCCCACCATGAAGGTGGACCTGGACGCGTCGGGCGCCCGCACCTTCCTCAAGCTGGCCGATGCCCTCGAGGACCTCGACGACGTCCAGAACGTCTTCTCGAACGTGGACATCGCCCCCGAGGTCCTCGCCGAGCTCGACGAGGACTGATCGCGCTGAGCGCGCGCCGGCCCGCCGACGTCGTCCGGATCCTCGGGGTGGACCCGGGGCTCACCCGCTGCGGGATCGCCGTGGTGGACGTGGACGCGCGACGGCGGGCCGCGCTCGTCCACGTCGAGGTCACGGGCACCCCGCCCACCGCCCCCCTGGACCAGCGCCTCCTGCGCATCGACGAGGCCGTCTCCGCGGTCCTCGCCGCGCACCGGCCCGATCGCGCCGCCGTCGAGCGCATGTTCGCGAACACGAACACGCCGACCGTGCTGGGCACGGCCCAGGCCGCGGGCGTGGCGATCGCCGCGGCCGCGCGCGCCGGCGTCCCCGTGGGCCTGCACACCCCCTCCGAGGTCAAGGCCGCCGTCACCGGACACGGCGATGCGGGCAAGGAGCAGGTCACCACGATGGTCACCCGGATCCTCCGCCTCGACGCCCCGCCGCGCCCGGCCGACGCGGCCGACGCCCTCGCCTTGGCCATCGCCCACGGCTGGCGCGGCACCGCCCTCGGCGCGGCCGCCGGCCAGACCGGCCTCGACACCGCGGACCTCGCCTCCCGGGCGGGGCGCTCGCAGTTCGCCGCCAAGGCGCCCGCGCGCGCCCGCCCGCGGGGCCAGCTCACCGCCGCGCAGCGGGCCTGGCTCGACGCCGAGCGCTCGGCGGGCGGCGGGCGACGCCGGTAGGCCGCTGCCGGGCCGGCGTTCGATGATATGTTCGAATCCGCGCCGACCGGCGTCCGTCCGTCCCGACAGGAGGGCCCCTCATGATCGCCTCGCTCAGCGGCACCGTCGAGCACGTGGCCCTCGACCGGGCGGTCATCGCCGTCGGCGGCCTGGGTGTGCAGTTCTCCGCCACCCCGCAGACGCTGGCCACCCTGCACGAGGGCCGGCCGGGGGCGGTGCAGACCCACCTCGTGGTCAAGGAGGACGCCCTGACCCTCTACGGCTTCGCGGACCGCGACGAGCGCGAGGTGTTCGAGGTGCTCATCACGGCCAACGGCGTGGGTCCCCGCCTCGCCCTGGCGATCCTCTCCGTCCACCACCCCGAGACCGTGCGCCGGGCGGTCACCGAGGAGGACGAGAAGACCCTCACCCGCGTGCCCGGCATCGGGCCGAAGATGGCGCGCAAGATCATCGTCGAGCTCTCCGGCCGCCTCGCGCCCACCGGGGAGCCGGTGCCCGAGGCGGAGGCCGAGGCGAGCGCCGAGCCGACCGTCGAGGCGCTCTGGCACGCCGACGTCGTGCAGGCGATGGCCGGCCTGGGCTGGTCCGAGAAGGAGGCGCTCAAGGCCGTCGAGGCCACCGTGGCGGCCCGCCCGGAGCTGGACGAGGGCCGCGACGTCGCCGCGCTGCTGCGTGCCACCCTGCGCGACGTCGGCATGGCCGGCTCTGTGCGAGGCGGGCGATGAGCGCGGAGTCCTCGCCGCTGTCCGCGGCGGCCGTCGACCCGGAGGAGCGTCGGCTCGAGGCCGCGCTGCGCCCCAAGCACCTGGACGAGTTCGTGGGCCAGATGCGCGTGCGCGAGCAGCTGGACCTCATGCTCGCCTCCGCCCGGCTGCGCGACCGCGCCGCGGACCACGTCCTGCTCTCCGGTCCGCCCGGGCTCGGCAAGACCACGCTGGCGATGATCGTGGCCGCGGAGATGAACGCCCCCCTGCGGCTGTCCTCCGGCCCCGCGATCCAGCATGCGGGCGACCTCGCGGCCATCCTGTCCTCGCTCACCGAGGGCGAGGTGCTCTTCCTCGACGAGATCCACCGGATGTCCCGCCCGGCCGAGGAGATGCTCTACATGGCCATGGAGGACTTCCGGGTGGACATCGTGGTGGGCAAGGGCGCCGGCGCCACCTCGATCCCGCTCGAGCTGCCGCCCTTCACGCTCGTCGGCGCCACCACGCGGGCCGGCCTCCTGCCGGGGCCGCTGCGCGACCGCTTCGGCTTCACGGGCCATCTGGACTTCTACACCGAGGTGGAGCTCGAGCGCGTCCTGCGCCGCTCCGCCCTGCTGCTGGACATGCGGCTGGCCACGGAGGGGTACCGGCAGATCGCCCGGCGCTCGCGCGGCACCCCGCGCATCGCCAACCGCTTGCTGCGCCGCGTGCGGGACTGGGCGCTCGTGAAGGGGCTGGCCGAGGTCGGCGCGCACGACGCCGCCGCCGCCCTGGACATGTACGAGGTCGACGGGCGCGGCCTGGACCGGCTCGACCGGTCCGTGCTCACGGCCCTGTGCACCACGTTCGGCGGCGGGCCCGTGGGGCTCAGCACGCTGGCCACCGCCGTGGGGGAGGAGGCCGAGACCGTGGAGACCGTGGCCGAGCCCTTCCTCATCCGCGAGGGCATGGTGGCGCGGACCCCCCGTGGCCGCGTCGCGCTGCCGGGGGCCTGGGAGCACCTGGGCCTCGCCGCTCCGGAGGCCACGCCGGGGCCGTGACGCCCAGGGCGGGCCCCTACACTGGACAGGCCCGCCCACCCCGAGCATCAGGAGTCCCCCATGCCCGTCGCCACCGCCGCGACCCTGCCCGTGATCGCCCAGCAGGCCCAGGGGGGTGGCGGCAGCCTGCTCATGCTCATCGCCTTCGCCCTGCTCGCGGTGATGCTCTTCCTCTCCTTCCGCAAGGGCAAGAAGATGCAGCAGCAGCAGGCGCAGATGCGCAGCACCCTCGCCCCAGGCGTCGAGGTCATGACGGGCGCCGGCATCTTCGGCACCGTCGTGGCCGTGGACACCGAGGGCCAGCGGGTGACGCTGGAGACCGCCCCGGGCACCCGCATGGACGTGCACCTGCAGGGCGTCACCACCGTCGTGGAGCCGGAGACGGCCGCCGCGCCCACCACGGACCCGTCGCGTCTGGATGACGCCCCCGGCACCGAGTACCGCGCCGACGACGCCGACGACCCGCGTCCGCGCCGCGACGACCTGGCCTGAGGCCCACCCACCCCTGCACACGCGGCCCCGCCTGGCGGGGCCGCTCGAATGTGACGGAAGCACCTGAGCAATGGCGAAGAGAACACCCACCGGCTCCGCCGGGCGCACCCTGGCCTGGCTGGCCGCCCTCCTCGTGGTCCTGGCCGCGATCCTCGGCGGGGGCGTGGCCTCCGGCGCGGCCTCCTGGGCTCCCAAGCTCGCCCTCGACCTCGAGGGCGGCACGCAGATGGTGCTGGCCCCCCAGACCTCGACGGGCGAGTCCGTCACCCCCGAGCAGCTGGACCAGGCCGTGGAGATCATCCGCCAGCGTGTGGACGGCTCCGGCGTGGCCGAGGCGGAGGTCGCCACGCAGGGCTCCCAGAACGTGGTCGTCTCCCTGCCCGGGGTCCCGGACGAGGAGACCCGCCGCCTGATCCAGGCGTCCGCGGACATGCAGTTCCGCCCCGTGCTGCAGTCCGGCCCGGGGGAGGCCACCCCCGAGGACCAGCGCCTGCCAGAAGACCAGCTGCCGAAGCCCGACGGGGAGCCGGCGGACGCCTACGACCCGAACTGGGTCACCCCGGCCCTGCTGGCCGAGTTCCAGGCCACGGACTGCACCGCCCCGCGGGACCCGGCCGCGCCCCCGCCGCCGTCCGACCGGGCGATCGTCGCCTGCCAGCCCTCCGAGGAGCTCGCCGACGGCGCCGTCACGCCGGCCCAGAAGTACATCCTGGGCCCCGTGGTCATCCCGGGCACCCAGATCAAGGGCGCGTCCAACGGCATGGCCCAGGCCCAGGGCGGCGTCTCCACCAACCAGTGGGTCGTCAACATCGAGTTCGACGAGGAGGGCACCAAGGCCTTCACGGAGGTCACCCAGAAGCTCACCCCGTACCCCGAGGGCGACCCGCGCAAGCAGTTCGCGATCCTGCTGGACGGGGACGTGATCTCCGCGCCGCAGTCCAACGTGGTCATCACCAACGGCAGCGCGCAGATCAGCGGCCCCACCCTGAACGAGCAGACGACGGCGCAGTTGGCCGAGCAGCTCAACTACGGCTCCCTGCCGATCTCCTTCTCGATCGAGTCCGAGCAGCAGATCTCCGCCACGCTCGGCCGGGACCAGCTCTTCTGGGGCCTGATCGCCGGCCTGATCGGCCTCGGCCTCGTGGCCGTGTACCAGTTCTTCCAGTATCGGGCCCTGGGCCTGCTGACCTTCGCCTCGATCATCGTGGCGGGCGTGCTGACGTGGCTGACCATCGCGATCCTGGGCTGGACGGACAACTACCGCCTGTCCCTCGCGGGCATCGCCGGGCTCATCGTGGCGATCGGTCTGACGGCGGACTCGTTCATCGTCTACTTCGAACGCATCAAGGACGAGCTGCGCGCGGGCCACACCGTGCCCGTCGCCGTGCACGAGGGCTGGAAGCGCGCCCGGCGGACGATCACCGCGTCCAAGGCCGTGAACCTGCTGGCCGCCGTCGTGCTGTACTTCGTGGCCGTCGGCAACGTGCGCGGCTTCGCGTTCACCCTCGGCCTCACCGCGATCGCCGACCTGATCGTGGTGTTCATGTTCACCCACCCGCTCATGGTGCTGTTGGCCCAGACCCGCTTCGTGGGCGAGGGACACCCGATGTCCGGACTGGACCCGTCGCTGCTGGGCGGGCCGTCCCTGTATCAGGGCGCCGGCCGCTTCCGCGAGCCCGCCCACGCCCCCCGCACCGGGCTCCCGGCGGAGGACTCCGACGAGCCGGCTGACGCGGCGGCCGCCGACGCCCCGCGCCCGCTCGTCGCGACGGGCGCCCCCCGCGCGGGCTCGTCCGCCCGGGGGGGCGGCCGCCGCTCGCGCACCGCGCCGCCCATGACGATCGCCGAGCGACGCCGCGCCGAGCGACGCCGCCAGGAGGAGGACCAGTGAACCGCTTCGCCGACTGGGGCAACGCCCTCTACTCGGGCCGCATCTCCTACCCGTTCATCCAGCGCTGGCGGCGGTGGTTCGCCCTCGCCGCCCTGCTGCTCGTCCTCGCCGGCGGCCTGACCGCCCTCCGCGGTGGCTTCAACCTCGGCATCGAGTTCCGGGGCGGCTCCGAGTTCACCGTCTCGCAGACGGCCTCCACCGACGTGGCCGCGGGCGAGCGCGCCGTGACCGACGTGCTGGCCGACGGCCACGCCACCGTCACGAACGTCGCCCCGGGCACCGTGCGCGTCCAGACCGAGCAGCTCGACGACGCCCAGACCCGAGCCGTGGCCGCGAACCTGCAGGAGGCCTACGGCGTCGGCCAGGACCAGGTGACCTCGACCTTCGTGGGGCCGACCTGGGGCGCCGCGGTGTCGCAGCAGGCCCTGATCGGCCTGGTGATCTTCGTGGTGCTCGTGACCCTGTTCATGGCCGTGTACTTCCGCACCTGGAAGATGTCCCTGGCCGCCGTGCTCGGCATGCTCTACGTGGTCGCGCTGACCGCCGGCATCTACGGCGCCACCGGCTTCGAGATCACGCCGTCGGCCATCATCGGCTTCCTCACGATCCTGTCGTACGCGCTCTACGACACCGTGGTGGTCTTCGACAAGATCCGCGAGAACACGATCGGGGCCGAGGAGGACCCGGAGCGCTCCTTCGTCGAGAACGTGAACCTCGCGGTGAACCAGACGCTCGTCCGGTCCATCACGACCTCCGTCGTCGGCATCCTGCCGGTCGGCTCGATCCTGTTCATCGGCGCGGGGCTGCTCGGTGCCGGCACGCTGCGGGACATCGCGCTCGCGCTGTTCGTGGGCATCATCGTGGGCACCCTGTCCACCCTGTTCCTCCAGGCGCCGCTGTACGCCCTGCTGCGCCGCAACGACCCGGACGTGCGCGACCACGACGCCCGGGCCGCGGCCCGCGCCGCCCGGGAGCGTGCCTCAGAGGCGGTCACCGATCCCGACGTCGCCCCCTGGGACGACGGCGCGCGACTCTGACGGAGCCGCTGCGGCCCCGGTGGTCTTCCTGGGGCGGGGTGGGACGGGCGCGGGTAGACTCGCCGATCATCCCGGCCGGAGCGGTCGGGGCCGCACGAGTCAGGAGGCGTGGCCCATGAGCGAGCAGGACCCCACTCCCGCCCCGGCCCGTCCCGCCCCGGCCCGTCCCGCCCCGGTCCGGCCCCGCAGCCGGATCGCACGCCTGACCGGCCGGCACGCCACCGAGTACTCGCCCCTGCTCGAGCCGCTGATGCGCACCGTGCGGCAGCGAGCCACCAAGACCGAGCTGGCCGAGATCGTCCGCGCCTTCGAGGTCGCCCGCGCGGCACACGAGGGGCAGATGCGGCGCTCCGGGGACCCGTACATCACCCACCCCGTCGCGGTCGCCACGATCCTCGCCGAGATCGGCGTGACGGGCCCGACGCTCCTGGCGGCCCTGCTGCACGACACCGTCGAGGACACGGACTACTCCCTGGAGCGCCTCCGCGCCGACTTCGGCTCCGAGGTCGCCCTCCTCGTGGACGGCGTGACCAAGCTGGACAAGGTGACCTACGGCGCCGCGGCGCAGGCCGAGACCGTGCGCAAGATGGTCATCGCGATGGCCCAGGACGTGAACGTCCTGCTCATCAAGCTCGCCGACCGGCTGCACAACGCGCGGACGTGGCGGTACGTCTCCTCGGAGTCCAGCGCCCGCAAGGCCCAGGAGACCTTGGACATCTACGCCCCGCTGGCCCACCGGCTCGGCATGAACACCGTCAAGTGGGAGCTCGAGGACCTCTCCTTCGCCGCCCTCAAGCCCAAGATGTACGCGGAGATCGTGCGCCTCGTGGGGGAGCGCAACCCGGAGCGGGAGAAGCACATCGCGGCGCTGCGCACCGTGATCGAGGAGCACCTGCGCGAGCACCGGATCCGGGCGACCGTCACCGGACGGCCGAAGCACTACTACTCGATCTACCAGAAGATGGTGACGCGCGGGAAGGACTTCGACGACATCCACGACCTCACGGGCATCCGGGTGCTCGTGGACTCCGTGCGTGACTGCTACGCCGTGCTCGGCGTCATCCACGCGCGCTGGAACCCGGTCCCGGGCCGGTTCAAGGACTACATCGCGGTCCCGAAGCTCAACATGTACCGCTCCCTGCACACCACGGTGATGGTGCCGGGCGGCAAGCCGGTGGAGATCCAGATCCGCACGCAGGAGATGCACCGCCAGGCCGAGTACGGCGTCGCCGCGCACTGGCGGTACAAGGCCCAGGTCGCCGGCCAGGCGCCGGTGCAGGCCACGCCGGCCTGGCTGCGCTCGGTGATGGACTGGCAGGCGGACACCCGGGACCCGGACGAGTTCCTCGCCTCGCTGCGCACCCAGATCGGGGCGGACGAGGTGTACGTCTTCACGCCGAAGGGGGAGATCCGCACCCTGCCGGCCGGCTCCACGCCCGTGGACTTCGCCTACGCCATCCACACCGACGTCGGCCACCGCACCATCGGCGCCCGGGTCAACGACAAGCTCGTCCCGCTGTCCACGCCGCTCAGCCACGGCGACACCGTGGAGGTCTTCACCTCGCGCGCCGAGGACGCGGGGCCGAGCCGGGATTGGCTGGGCTTCGTGGTCTCGCCGCGGGCCCGGTCCAAGATCCGTCACCACTTCGCCACGCAGCGCCGCGACGAGCAGGCCGACCGGGGACGCGAGTCGCTGACCCGTCAGCTGCGCAAGGCCGGCATGGCCGTGCAGCAGGTGCTCGGCGGCGAGGAGCTGGTGCAGGTGGCCACGGATCTCGGCTACGCGGACCTCGACGGGCTGTTCGTGGCCCTCGGCGACGGCCACGTGTCCGCCCAGTCCGTGCAGGAACGCGTCGCGGAGCGCCTCGCTCCGCCGACGTCGACGCAGGCCGAGCCGGAGGGCGAGCTGACCGTCGGCGAGGTGGACCTGCAGGAGCTGGTCCCGGCCCAGTCGCGGCGCGCCCCCGCGCGGGCCACCAACGACGCCGGCGTGCTCGTGGACGGCGACGGCGGCGTCATGGCCAAGCTGGCACGGTGCTGCAACCCGGTGCCGCCGGACGCCATCGACGGGTTCGTCACCCGCGGCTCCGGGGTCTCCGTGCACCGGGTCGACTGTCCCAACCTGGCGACCCTGCTCGCGCAGGAGCCGGAGCGCCGCACCCCGGTCAGCTGGGCGCCGTCGCGGGACACCGTCTACCTGGTGGAGATCCAGATCGAGGCGCTGGACCGCAAGTCGCTGCTCTCCGACGTCACCCGGGTCCTCTCCGAGAACCACGTGAACATCCTCTCGGCCTCCGTGAACACCACCCGCGACCGCGTGGCGATGAGCCGGTTCGTCTTCGAGATGGGCGACCCCCGGTTCCTCGGCCACGTGATCGACGCGGTGCGCCGCATCGACGGCGTCTTCGACGTGCACCGCACCTGAGCCTCCCGGCCTCAGTCGGGGACGTCCAGCGCCGCCAGCAGCGCGCCCAGCCGGCGCCGGGCCGCCACGACGCCGGCACGGCGGGTCCGGCGGGCCAGCCGCTCCCGCAGCCCGGCGGCGCCGTGGGCGCCGATCACGGCGGCCGCGCGCCGCGCCGCATCCGGGTCGGCGCTGAGCAGCAGGTCTTCGACTGTCCGGGCGGGCGTCGTGACCCGCACGGGGCCGAAGCGGAGCACGTCGTGCTCGGCGGGGGCGACGCCCGTGGCATCGGCCGCGACGTCCGACTGCGTGAGCGTCCAGGGCAGCAGGCCCCCGCCGGCGGGGCGCCGGTGGAAGTGCGGCACGGCCGCGTGCAGCCGCCCGGGCGCCGCGCCGCCGGCCAGGATCCAGGCCGCCGACGGGCCGATCGCGGTCCAGCCGGCGGCCAGGAGCGGGCCGCCGAGGGTCCACAGGGCAGCGGCCCGGACCGCGGGATCGTCCGCGGCGTCCGGCCGCGCCCACACCCCGGGCAGCAGCGGCCGCACGGCGCCCCGCGCGCCGAGCGCCTGCAGCTCCGGCTCCGTGAAGGGGTCGCCCGCCAGCACGAGTGCCCCGGTCGGGGCGGTCTCCTCGATCGTCACGGTCGTCATGCCCGGATCCTGCCAGAGACGGGGACGCCCCCGCGGCCGCCTGTGGACAGGCGGGCCGCGGGGGCGTGCTCGAGACGGGTGGGGCTCAGCGGAGCTCGGAGGCCGAGGCCTCGAGGGCCTGCTTCCACTGCAGGCGCGCGTCGAGCGCCTCCTGGGCCTTCTTGACGGCGCGCTGGTCGCCCCGGGCCTGGGCCCGGGCGAGATCCGCCTCGAGCCCCGCGATGGTCTCCTCGAGCTGCGTGAGGGCGGAGTTCGTGCGGGCCTTGGTCTCCGGGTCGGTGCGGCGCCAGTGCTCGTTCTCCGCCTGCTTGAGGGCGTCCTCGAGCTTGCGGAAGCCCTCCTCCATCCGGCGGACGTCCCCGCGGGGCACGCGGCCGGCATCCTCCCACCGCCCGCGCAGCTCGTTGAGCGCGCGCCGTCCGGCCTTGACGTCCGTGAACGGGAGCAGCTTCTGGCCGTCGGCGAGGATCTGCTCCTTCACCTTCAGGTTGGCCCCGTACTCGCGGTCGATCTCCTGGTTCGCGGCCTTGCGGGCGGCGAAGAAGACGTCCTGGGCGGCGCGGAAGCGGGCCCAGAGGGCGTCGTCCTCCTTGCGGGAGGCCCGGGGGGCGCGCTTCCACTCGTCCATCAGGTCGCGGTACTTGCCGGCGGTCACGCCCCAGTCGGTGGAGGTGGACAGCTCCTCGGCACGGGCGATGAGACGCTCCTTGACCTGCTTGGCCTCGGCCGAGGCGGCGTCCAGCCGGGAGAAGTGGGCGCGGCGGGTCTTGTCGAACGCGGTGCGGGCGCCGCGGAAGCGCTTCCACAGGTCGTCCTCGACCGACTTGGCCAGACGCGGACCGGCCTTCTGGGCGGCCTTCCACTCCTCGAACAGCTCCGTCATGCGCTTGGACGCGGTCTTCCAGGGCATCCGCTCGGCCGGGGTCTGGGCGAAGGTCTCGGCCTCGGCGACGATGGCCTCGCGGGTGGCCAGCTGCTCGGCCTGGGCGGCCTGCCGGGCCTCCTGTTCCGCGGCGCGGTAGTCGCCCAGGAGGGTCTCCAGGGCCGCCAGGCGGGTGCGGAGGGCGTCCATGTCGCCGACCATGTGGCGCTCGTTCACCGCGGTCGTCATCTGACCCAGCGCCCGGCCCAGCTCACCCGAGGGGGCGCCGGCGGCGATGCGCTGCTCGAACAGGGCCATCTGGGCGCGCACGTCGTCGTACTTGCGCACGAAGTACGCCAGCGCGTCCTCGGTGCTCGCGTCCGGCACCTGGCCGACCGCGTGCTCCTCCTGCCCGTCCAGCAGCGTGACGTGGCCGTCCTCGCTCACCCGGGCGAACCTGGCGGCCTCCTCCACCGGGGTGGGCGGCACGGTCGGGGCCACGACGGGGGCCGGGGCGACGGACGCGGCGGCGGGCGTCGCGGGGCGCACGGCGGCCGGGCTGGCCTTCTTCATCGCGGCCGGGGAGGGCACGGCGGGCGTCTCGGCGGGCTGGGAGGAATCACCGTGCGCCGGGGCGTCGGGGACGATCTCGGGGACGGGCCGGGCCTCGGCGGGCACGGTCGTATCGGCGGCCTCGGCCGACGCGGGGGTGGACTCGGTGGCGGGGGACTGCTGGTCGTCGGGCTGCATGTGATTGGTCACCGCTGGAACTCTCCCTGACTGCGCCGGCACGCAGTCGTCGAGGGATGCGGCCGGTCGGGATGGACACGAACAGGGCCAGCGTACCGGGCCGGACAGCGCCCGCGCCTAGAATGGGCCGGTGCGCCGGCGGGGGACCGTCGCGCGTCCCCGCCGTCGTCGTCTCGAAGGATCGCCATGTCCCGCAAGGCCTCCCTGTCCGGTTTCCACGAGTGGCTGCCCGCCGAGCGGCTCGTGGAGCAGCACGTGCTCGACACGCTGCGGCGGACCTTCGAGCTGCACGGGTTCGCCGGCATCGAGACCCGTGCCGTGGAGACCCTGGGCCAGCTGCTGCGCAAGGGCGAGGTGGACAAGGAGGTCTACGCGGTCTCGCGCCTGGCCGAGGACGAGGAGGTCGCCGCGGGCCTGCGCGATCCCAAGGACCCGGCCGACCCCAAGCGCCTGGCCCTGCACTTCGACCTCACCGTGCCGTTCGCCCGCTACGTCGTGGAGAACGCCGGCCACCTCGCCTTCCCCTTCCGTCGCTACCAGATGCAGAAGGTCTGGCGCGGGGAGCGCCCTCAGGAGGGCCGCGCCCGCGAGTTCACCCAGGCGGACATCGACGTCGTCGGCGACGGCGCCCTCTCGCCCCGGTACGACGCCGACGTCGCACTGGTGATGGCCGAGGCGCTCGGCGCCCTGCCGATCGGCGACTTCCTCATCCGCGTGAACAACCGCAAGCTCGCCGAGGGCTTCTACCGGGGCATCGGCCTGGAGGACACCGCCGGCGTGCTGCGCAGCATCGACAAGCTGGAGAAGGTCGGCCCGGAGGAGGTCGCGCGGCTGCTCCAGGAGGAGGTCGGCGCGAGCCCCGAGCAGGCTGCGCAGGCGCTGGCCCTGGCGGACATCCGCACGTCGGACACCTCGTTCGTCGAGCGGGTCCGCGCCCTGGGGGTGACCCACGAGCTGCTCGAGGAGGGGCTGACCGAGCTGGCCGACGTCGTCGCCACCCTGCACCGCCGCGCCCCCGGGCGCGCCGTGGCGGACCTGTCCATCGCGCGCGGCCTGGACTACTACACGGGCACCGTCTACGAGACCGTCCTGGTGGGCCACGAGCAGCTCGGCTCGATCTGCTCGGGCGGCCGCTACGACGCGCTCGCGTCCAAGGGGAACCGCGTGTTCCCCGGTGTCGGACTGTCCATCGGCGTGACGCGGCTGGTGATGCGCATGCTGTCCCAGCAGATGGCCGTGGCCTCCCGCTCCGTGCCGACCGCGGTGTACGTGGCGCTGACGGCGGACGAGGACTGGTCCGAGGCCCAGGACGTCGCGGCCCTGCTGCGGGAGCGCGGCATCCCCGCGGAGGTCGCGGTGTCCGCGGAGAAGTTCGGCAAGCAGATCAAGTATGCGGACCGCCGCGGCATCCCGTTCGTCTGGTTCATGGGTCGGGACGACGCCGGCGCGCGGGTCCACGAGGTGAAGGACATCCGCTCCGGCGAGCAGCACGCCGCGGACCCGGCCGACTGGACCCCGCCGGCCGAGGACCTGCTGCCGCAGGTCGCCCGCGCGCAGGACTGAGCGGACGCGGCCGCTATGCCGGCCCCGGTGTGCGGCGGCGGTGGGTGTCTGCGCGTCGGGTCACCGGCCCCGGCGCCCGGCCCGCACGAACGCGCGCCCGCCCACCCCGATCAGGAACACGCCCGCCATCGCGGCCACGGACATCGGCGGCAGGCTGAGGGCGAGCAGCAGGCACAGGGCCAGGCCGAGGACGTTGACGGCGCGGGGCACGCGCAGCGGGCGCGGCCGGGCCGGGCGGCGGCCGTCGTCGTCCCCGCGCAGGGTCAGGGCGGACAGGTTCGCCACCGCGTAGTAGACGAGCACGCCGAACGAGCTGAAGCCCACCACGGTGAGGATGTCCGTGGTGAGCAGGAGCAGGATCACGGCCGCGGCCACCGTCAGCTGAGCCGTCCACGGCGTGCCGGTCCCCGCATGGACCCGTGCCAGGGGGCGGGGCAGGTCGGACTCGCGGGCCATGGCCAGGGCGGTGCGGGAGATGCCCGTCAGCAGGTTGAGCATGGCCCCGGCCGCGGCGAGGGCGGCGCCGGCCACCGCCACCCAGCCCCAGCCGGAGCCCAGGGCGGTCTCGAGCAGGTCGCGCACGGGCGCCGGGGACCGGGCCAGCCCGGAGGTCCCGAGGCCCGAGATCAGCGCCGTGGCGAGCAGCAGGTACAACGCCACGGTCACGGCGAGGGCGATCAGGATGGCGCGCGGGATCGTGCGTGCGGGGTCGATGACCTCCTCACCCATGGTGGCCACGCGCGCGTAGCCGGCGAACGCGAAGAACAGGACGCCCGCGCCCATGAGCACGCCCTGCACGGGGGAGTCGACGCCGAGCGCCGCGGCCGAGCCCCCGGGGGCCTCGCGCGCCAGGCCTGCGCCGATGGCCAACACGAGCACGGCGAGCACGGGCACGAGGATCGCCAACGTCGCCTGCGCGGTCCGCGTCACGCCCGCCATCGCCACCCCGGTGAGCACGACGACGGCGGCCACGCCCGTCCACCGGGCCGCGGCGGCGTCGTCGGGGAAGAGGTACAGGCCGAGGGTGGCCGCCATCGCGGCCACCGACGCGGTCTTGCCCGTGACGAAGCCCCAGCCGGCGACGAAGCCGGCCCACGGGTGCAGCTGCCGCCGGCCGTAGACGTAGGCGCCGCCGGACTCGGGGTGGACGGTGGCCAGCTGCGCCGTGGACAGGGCGTTGCACAGGGCCGCGACGGCCGCGACCGCCAGGGCCCCGTACAGCAGGCCGGGGTGGCCGCCGGTGAGCGCGGCCGCCAGGCCGATCGCGGTGAACACGCCCGCGCCGATCATCGAGCCGAGGCCGATCGCGACGGCGTGGAGCAGGGTCAGGCGGCGCTGCAGGGCGGCGGTCATGACGGGGTCCTCCTGGGCTGGGGCAGTGTGGACGGGGCACTAGACTGACGGGAACGGCGCGCGCCCGCCCCGCAGGCGTATCACACGGCGTCGACCATCACATGAACCCCGCACATCGTCCGGCGACCGGACGGAGAGGATCCTCGTGCTGCGCACCCACTCCCTCGGCGAGCTCAACGCCTCGCTCATCGGCCAGACCGTCACCGTCACCGGCTGGGTGGCGCGGCGGCGAGACCACGGCGGCGTGGCCTTCGTGGACCTGCGCGACGCCTCGGGCTTCGCCCAGGTTGTGGTGCGGGACGAGGCGGACTTCGACCCGCTGCGCAACGAGTGGGTTCTGCAGGTCACCGGCACGGTCGAGCGCCGCCCCGAGGGCAACGAGAACCCGAACCTTCCCTCCGGTGAGATCGAGCTGATCGCGGAGACCGTGACGGTGCTCAACACCGCCGCCGCGCTGCCGTTCCAGGTGGACGAGCACGTGGAGGTCGGCGAGGAGGCCCGGCTGCGCCACCGCTACCTCGACCTGCGCCGCCCGCAGCCCTCGCGCATCATGCGCCTGCGCTCCGAGGTCAACCGGACGGCGCGCGAGCTGCTGCACGGCGAGGGCTTCGTGGAGGTCGAGACCCCGACCCTCACGCGCTCGACGCCGGAGGGCGCCCGCGACTTCCTCGTCCCGGCCCGCCTGGCTCCCGGCTCCTGGTACGCCCTGCCGCAGTCGCCGCAGCTGTTCAAGCAGCTGCTGCAGGTGGGCGGGATCGAGAAGTACTACCAGATCGCCCGCTGCTACCGGGACGAGGACTTCCGCGCGGACCGTCAGCCCGAGTTCACCCAGCTGGACATCGAGGCCTCCTTCGTGGAGCAGGATGACGTGATCGCCCTCGGCGAGAAGATCGTCAAGGCCCTGTGGGCCCTCGTGGGCGTGGACGTGCCGACGCCGATCCGCCGCATGACCTACGCCGAGGCCATGGAGAAGTACGGCTCGGACAAGCCGGACCTGCGCTTCGGCCTCGAGCTGACGGACCTGACCGAGTACTTCAAGGACACCCCGTTCCGCGTGTTCCAGAACGAGTACGTGGGCGCCGTCGTGATGCCGGGCGGCGCCTCCCAGGCCCGCCGCACCCTCGACGCGTGGCAGGAGTGGGCCAAGCAGCGCGGCGCCAAGGGCCTGGCCTACGTGCTCATACAGGAGGACGGCGAGCTGACCGGTCCGGTGTCCAAGAACATCTCCGAGGAGGAGAAGGCCGGGCTGGCCGCCGCCGTGGGCGCGAACCCGGGCGACTGCGTGTTCTTCGCCGCCGGCAAGCCGAAGGAGTCCCGCGCGCTGCTGGGTGCGGCCCGCGTGGAGATCGGCCGTCGCTGCGGGCTGTTCACCGACGCCGGTGACGGCGTGGCCGCGAAGGACGCCGACTGGGCGTTCGTGTGGGTCGTGGACGCGCCGATGTTCGAGCCGGCGGCCGACGCCGTGGCCTCGGGCGACGTCGCCGTGGGCGCGGGCGCCTGGACCGCCGTGCACCACGCGTTCACCTCGCCCAAGCCGGAGTTCGCGGACACCTTCGACACCGACCCGGGCTCGGCCCTGGCCTACGCCTACGACATCGTGTGCAACGGCAACGAGATCGGCGGCGGTTCCATCCGCATCCACCGTCAGGACGTGCAGGAGCGCGTGTTCGAGGTCATGGGCCTGTCCCCGGAGGAGGCGAACGAGAAGTTCGGCTTCCTGCTCGAGGGCTTCAAGTACGGCGCCCCGCCGCACGGCGGCATCGCGTTCGGCTGGGACCGCGTGGTCGCCCTGCTGGCCGGCACCGACTCGATCCGCGAGGTCATCGCGTTCCCGAAGACCGGCGGCGGCTTCGACCCGCTGACGGCCGCACCGGCGCCCATCACCGCCCAGCAGCGCAAGGAGGCCGGCGTCGACGCGCAGCCGGAGCCGAAGCAGGCCGAGGCCGAGCCGGGAGCCTGATCCGGGCCCGCGGCGGGCCCGCCTCAGCCGCGCCGCGGACCGGCCAGCTCGTCCGAGTCCACGATCAGCGTGAACGGCCCGGAGTTGGTGAGGGAGACGTCCATCTTCGCGCCGAACACCCCGCGCTCCACGCGCACGCCGGCGGCCTCGAGCTCGGCCGTGAACCGCTCGTAGAGCGGCTCGGCCTGGTTGCCCTTCGCCGCGCGCGTCCAGGACGGCCGCCGGCCCTTCCGCACGTCGCCGTACAGCGTGAACTGGCTGACGACGAGCGCCGGGGCACCGGCGTCGGTGAGGGACCGCTCGCCGTCGAGCATGCGGAGCCCGGCCACCTTGCGGGCCACCTGGACGGCCTCGGCCTCGGTGTCGTCGACGGTCACGCCGAGCAGGATCACCAGCCCCTCGCCCTCGAAGGAGCCGACGACTTTGCCGTCGACGGTCACGGACGCGGAACGGGCGCGTTGCAGAACGGCTCTCATGCAGCCATTCTGCAACGCGCCCGGAACCGGTCCGCGTCAGCGGATCACTGACGACGGGTCGGATTCACCTCGTACACGGTGGTCGAGCCGGAGACCTCGTTGGCGACGATCAGCAGGGCGGTGCCGGAGGGGGACTCGTCGGCCGGCACGAAGGTCAGGCCCTCGGCGCCCATGTCACCCAGGCCGGCCGTGGCGTCGTCGCCCGCGGCATCCCAGTCACGGTCGTTGACGTAGTCCACGTAGGTGGCGTTCCGCGGGTCGGTGATGTCGAAGACCACCACGCCGCCGATGCGCTCGAGGCCCACGAACGCGTAGGTGCGGCCCTGGATCGTGCCCACCACTACGGACTCGGGCTCGGGGCCCTTGTCATCCGAACGGGAGTCCCCGGACGGGGTCTCGTCGTTGTTCGCGTTGAACGCGTGCTCCGGCAGCTCGCCGGCGGCCACGAGCCGGGCGATCTGCTCCTCGATCATGCCGGCGGAGTCGAACAGGCGGGTGCCGTCCGCGGTGTAGATGGAGAAGGACCGGCCGCCCAGTGTGGTCAGGGAGGAGTGGCACTCGCGCTCAGAGTCGTAGCCGAGGTCGGTGAGCACCTTCAGGCGGCCCAGGGCATCCTTCTTCTGCAGGGCCTTGGCCCCCGGGAACTCGGCGGCGCACAGGTCCAGGTCGCTGACGCGCTCGGAGTCGTTGAAGTCGCCCCACTCCCGCCCGTCACCCTCGTTGGCGGTGACGACCAGGTTCTGACCGCGCCAGCGGTACGTGTCGATGCCGTCGGGCATGGGCAGGCCGTCGACCGGCCAGTGGCCCAGCTCGATGCCGCCGTCCTTGTCCGAGGCGTCCAGCACGCCCTCGGTGGACCAATCGGTGGGCGTCAGCGCCCAGAGGTCCTCCAGCGTGGCGGACTTCAGGTCCACGACGGCGACGGCGTTGGCCTCCTGCACGGACACGTAGGCGGTGCGTCCGGTCGGGTCGACGGTGACGTACTCCGGCTCGAGGTTGCGAGCCACCCGACCGGCGGGCTCGTGACCGGCGGGCACCGCCATATCGGGGCCGGAGACGCGCACGCCGGCGGGCAGGGCGGTGCCGGCGTCGTAGGCACGGAAGTCCACGGTGCGCACCGCGTCCTGGGTCAGGCGGGAGAACTGCCGGGCGTTCTTCGGTACGGAGACCACGGAGATCGTGCCCTCCGGGTCGACGGAGAAGTCGTCGGCCGGTTCGCCCTCGTTGGCGACCACCACGTACGCCCCGTTCGGGGAGAAGGCCAGCGAGTCCGGCAGGGCACCCACCCGCACGCCGCCGAGGTAGCGCAGGGTGGTGGTGTCGAAGAACACGACCCAGCCGTGGTCGGTCTTCTCGGCGGCCTCGACGGCGACGGCCATCACACCGCCGGAGACAGCGACGGAGTTCACCGTGGCGCCCTTGTCCGTGACGGAGCCGTCCGCGGTGCGCAGGCCCTCGGCGGAGAGGGTCCGCTCGGCCACGGGGGCGGCGTCGGCGCCCAGGCGCATGACGTCGACGGCGCCGCGCTGCGCATTCACCACGAACAGGCGGCCGGAGACCGCGTCGAAGGCCGGGATCTCGGCGGCGGACTCGCCGAACACGCCGGTCTCGTGGGTGCCGGCGCGGGTGAGCTCGATGCTCTTGCCGGACGGGTTGGCGGCGATGGCGGCGCGCTGGGCCGTGGCCGAGTGCGGGGCGGGCGCGCTGAGGGAGGCCGGGGCGAGGAAGGCCGTGGACAGGGTCGCGGCGGTGACGGCCGTGGCGAGGCGTGCGAGGCGAGGCATGGATGCTCCAGTCAGGGCAGGGAGGCGGAGGACGGGGTCACCCCATCGCACGGATGTGAACGGTCCGTGACGTCCCGGCCAGCGCGCGGTGTCCCGCGGGTGTCGACGCCCCGGACGCCCCGCGTGCCGTCCGCCGAGGTCAGTCCTCGCTCGGCAGCCCCGCGAGCACCCGCACCGTCGTGAGGTTCCGGGCCGTGCCGCGCACCCCGAGCGCCCGGTCGAGGCGGGCCGGAGTGAGCGGGGAGTCGGCGACCCCCGCGGCGCAGCGCATCCACAGCAGCCGTCCCTCCAGGGCCGTGCGATCCGGCCCCGCGGGTCGGTCGTCCCCGTGGTCGAGCGCGGCCAGGGCGGCGGCCGCCTCGGGTGCGGGGTCGTCCTCGAGCACGGTGAGCTGCGTGCGTTTCGGCTCGCCGCCGGCCCAGGGGAGCGCGTCGTGCAGCTCCAGGGCGCGCCGGAGCGTGCCCACGTCCACGAGGACCACGGGGACGTCGAGGCCGCCCTCCTCACGCGCCCGTCGCGCGAACCCCTGCCGCACGCCCTCCGCGGCTGCGTCGGAGGACGCCCGGAACAGGACGTTGCCGCTGGCCAGGTGGGTGGTGACCGCCTCCCCGCCGGCGGCCTGGGCCCAGCGGATCAGCGTGTCCTTGCCGACACGGTTGCTCCGCCCCACGTTGATCCCGCGCAGCAGCAGGACGTGGGTGTGGTCGGTGCGCGGGGCGGCGGGGCTCATGCGGCCATGATGCCACCCACGCCCCCGCGGGCCGAGGACTACCCTGGACCCGATGGACGACCTCTTCAGCGCCGCCCACAACGGGGCCGACGACGACGGCCCGGCCGGCACCGTGGCCGCCCCGCACCCCGGCGCACCGCTGGCCGTGCGCATGCGCCCGCGCACGCTGGATGACGTGCTGGGCCAGCGGCACCTCATGCGGCCGGGCTCCCCGCTGCGCAAGCTCGCCGAGCCCGATCCGGACTCCGCCGCGGGACCGAGCTCGGTCATCCTCTACGGGCCTCCGGGCATCGGCAAGACGACGCTGGCCCACGTGATCGCCCGCGCCCCCGGGCGCACGTTCACGGAGCTGTCCGCGATCACGGCCGGTGTGAAGGACGTGCGGCAGGTGATGGAGCAGGCCCAGCGCGAACGGGACCTCTACGGGCGCACCACCGTCCTGTTCCTCGATGAGATCCACCGCTTCTCCAAGGCGCAGCAGGACGCGCTGCTGCCGGGCGTCGAGAACCGCTGGGTCGTGCTGGTGGCCGCGACCACGGAGAACCCGTCCTTCTCCGTGATCGCACCCCTGCTCTCCCGGTCGCTGCTGCTCACGCTGCGTCCCCTCACGGACGACGACATCGTCGGGCTGCTGGACCGTGCCGTGACCCAGGAGCGCGGGCTCAACGGCGCCGTGGTGCTCCAGGACGACGCGCGGGACTACCTGGTGCGGATGGCCGGCGGCGACGCGAGGCGGGCGCTCACGGTGCTGGAGGCCGCGGCCGGCGTCGCCCTGGACAAGGCGCGCGAGGCCGGCCGGGCGGGGGAGGGCGCCGTCGCGGTCACGGACGAGGACGCCGCGCAGGCGATGGACCACCACGTCCAGCGCTACGACAAGGACGGCGACCAGCACTACGACGTGATCAGTGCCTTCATCAAGTCCATCCGCGGCTCGGACGTGGACGCGTCGATGCACTACCTCGCCCGGATGCTGGAGGCGGGGGAGGACCCCCGGTTCATCGCCCGGCGGCTGATCATCTCCGCGTCCGAGGACGTGGGCATGGCCGACCCGACCGCGCTGCAGACCGCCGTGGCCGCCGCCCAGGCCGTGCAGCTGATCGGCATGCCGGAGGGACGCATCATCCTGGCGCAGGCCGTGACGCATCTGGCCACCGCGCCGAAGTCCAACGCGAGCTACACCGCCGTGAACGAGGCGATCGCGGACGTGCGGGCCGGCCACACGGGCGCGGTGCCGGCGCACCTGCGGGACGCGCACTACCCCGGCGCGGCGGCCCTCGGCCACAGCCAGGGCTACGTCTACAGCCACGACGAGCCGCACGCCGTCGCCCGTCAGCAGTACGCGCCGGACCCCCTGGTCGGGAGGGACTATTACCGGCCCAAGCCCATCGGACACGAGAAGCGGCTCACCGAGCAGGTGGCCGCGCTGCGCCGGATCATCCGCGGCGACTGAGCGCGCGCCGGGCCCGAGGGCGGACGCCTCGGGCGGCCGCGCGGAATAAAGACCCCGGATCACCGGTTGTCCAGGGATGAGCGGGGCGGTCGACGTCGGCCCGCCGACTCCTCGCCCGCTCGCGCCCCCATGCACCACCGACGCACAGAAGGAACAGAAGGAGCCGCCCCCATGACCCAGTCCACTCCGCAGCAGTCCACCCCCCAGCACACCGCCGCGCAGCAGCCGGCCCCGTACGGCCGCCCCGGCGCCGGCGGCCCCGCCCTCCCGCAGGCCGACTACCGCATCCTGCGCTCCGTCCCGGCCTACGCCGAGGCCCAGGCCCTCGTGGACCAGCTCTCCGACGCCGGGTTCCCCGTGGAGCGCGTGCGCATCGTGGGCACCGGGCTGCGCTCCGTGGAGCAGGTCCTGGGCCGGATGACCACCGGCAAGGCCGCCGTCCGCGGCGGGCTGCAGGGCCTGTGGTTCGGCCTCCTGCTCGGCCTGCTCTTCTCGATCTTCGCCCCCGGCTTCGGGTTCCTCTGGATCCTGCTGATCTCCCTGGGCCTGGGCGCCCTGTGGGGGGCCGTCTTCGGGGCGATCGGCCACGCGGCCACCGGCGGCAGGCGCGACTTCACGTCCCTGCAGACCATGGAGGCCGAGTCGTACGACGTGCTGGTCGAGGCCTCCCACCTGGACCAGGCCGGTCAGCTCCTCGGCGCGGACCCCGGCACCGCGGCCACGCCGCGCGCCTGAGCCCCGGCCCGCCCCGTCGTCGTCGCTCTGGTAAGGTGGACCGGTCTGGCAGGCGCTGCGCCCCGGACGCATCCCCCTCGAACGGTCCACGGGACACCCGCGTGCCCGGTCGAGGGACGCGCAGCGCATCAGTGGATGACGGGCGGCGGCACGCCCCTCAGCTCTCCTCAGGATCGCGGGGAGGCCAGGTTCGAGTCCCCTTGACCCGTGTGCCCCGGCGCGCGGACGAGACCTCGAGACAAACCCGAACCGTGCCGCACGTCAAGGAAAGGCAGGTCCACCATGAGTGGCAACCTTCGCACCCGCCGCACCGTGCGGCACTCCCGCGCCCTGGGCATCGCGCTGACCCCCAAGGCCGAGAAGTACATGGAGCGTCGTCCGTACGGCCCCGGCCAGCACGGCCGTGCCCGCCGCAAGCAGGACTCGGACTACGCGGTGCGCCTCAAGGAGAAGCAGCGTCTGCGCGCCCAGTACAACATCCGCGAGGCCCAGATGCGCCGCTACTTCGAGGAGGCCAAGCGCACCGCCGGCCTGACCGGTGAGAACCTGGTCGAGCTCCTCGAGCAGCGCCTCGACGCCCTCGTGCTGCGTGCCGGCTTCGCCCGCACCATCCAGCAGGCCCGTCAGCTCGTCGTGCACCGCCACATCCTGGTGGACGGCAAGCGCGTGGACGTCCCCTCGTTCCGCGTGAAGGAGGGCCAGATGATCCACGTGCACGAGCGCTCGGAGAAGATGGTCCCCTTCCAGCTGGCCGCCGCCGGCGCCCACCAGCAGGTCCTGCCCGCCACCCCGGGCTACCTGACCGTGGAGATCGACAAGCTGCGCGCCACCCTCACCCGTCGCCCGAAGCGCTCCGAGGTCCCCGTGACCTGCGAGGAGCAGCTCGTGGTCGAGTACTACGCGCGCTGATCCGCCGCGGCCGGGTCCGTCCCGGACGACGGCGCCCCGCGCGTCCCGCAGGCCCGGTCACCTCTCGGAGGTGACCGGGCCTGCGGCGTCCCCCGGGCCCGCCGCCGGGGATCGGCGCCGCGCCCGGTAAGGTGGGGCCGGAATCCCTGCCGTCCGAAGGAGGCCCCCGCCATGCTCCGCTCGCTGCTGCTCGTCGGCGCCGGCGCCGCATCCGGCTGGTTCGCACACCGCGCCCTCGGCGACCGTGCCCACCCGGCGACCGACGCGACCGACGCGCCGACGTCTGACCCTGGCTCCGCGGGGGGGCGCGCGGGGTTCTCCGCCCGCCTGGACCCGGAGCGTCTGGCCCGCCAGGCCGGTGAGGCCGCCGCCGACGCCGCGGCGGCCGCCCTGCAGGACGGTGCCCGGCGCCTGGCCGAGCGCGTCCGCGCCGAGGCCCCCTGGGCCGCGCCCTACCTGCCCCACACGGGGCCGATCATCTCCGGGGAGACCGTGGAGCCGCCGTCGCACGGCGCCGCCCGCCCCCAGACCACCACCACGCAGAAGGACACCCCCGCATGAAGTCCCAGGAGATCGCCCGCCGCTGGACCGCCTTCTTTGAGTCCAGGGGGCACCGCGTGGTGCCGTCGGCGTCGCTCGTCTCGCCGGATCCGTCGCTGCTGTTCACGGTGGCCGGCATGGTCCCGTTCATCCCGTACTTCCTGGGGGAGCAGACCCCGCCGAGCCCGCGCGTCGTCTCGGTGCAGAAGTGCATCCGCACCGCGGACATCGAGGAGGTCGGCAAGACCGTCCGCCACGGCACCTTCTTCCAGATGTGCGGCAACTTCTCCTTCGGCGACTACTTCAAGGAGACGGCCATCCCGATGGCCTGGGAGCTGCTGACGTCCTCGGTCGAGGACGGCGGCTTCGGCCTGGACCCCGAGCGCCTCTGGGTCACCGTGTACCGCGAGGACGACGAGGCCGAGCGCATCTGGCGCGAGGACGTGGGCGTCCGTCCCGAGCGCATCCAGCGCATGGGCAAGGACGACAACTACTGGAACACCGGCCAGCCCGGCCCGGGCGGCCCCTGCTCGGAGATCTTCTACGACCGCGGCCCCGCGTACGGCGTCGACGGCGGCCCGGCCGCGGACGACACCCGCTACATCGAGATCTGGAACCTCGTGTTCATGCAGTACCGCCTCTCCGCGGTGCGCTCGAAGGACGACTTCGACATCGCCGGCGAGCTCGAGCACAAGAACATCGACACCGGTCTCGGCCTCGAGCGGCTCGCCATGATCCTCCAGGGTGTGGAGAACATGTACGAGACGGACCAGGTCCGCCCCGTGCTCGACCGCGCCGCGCAGCTGGCCGGCCGCTCCTACACCTCCACCGAGGACCCGGCCGACCCGCACTACGACGACGACGTCCGCCTGCGCATGGTGGCCGACCACGTGCGCTCGGCCCTGATGCTGATCAGCGACGGCGTGCGCCCCGGCAACGAGGGCCGCGGCTACGTGCTGCGCCGCCTCATCCGCCGCGTCGTCCGCGCCCTGCGCCTGATGGGCGTCACCGAGCCCGTTTTCCCTGAGCTGCTGCCGGTCTCCCGGGACGCGATGAAGGGCACCTACCCGGTGGTCGCGGACGAGTTCGAGCGCATCTCCCGGATCGCCTACGCCGAGGAGAAGGCGTTCCTGCGGACCATCGCCGCGGGCACGGCCCGCCTCGACGCCGCGGTGGGCCAGGCCCGCTCGGCGGGCGGCGGCATCGCGGGCCCGGACGCGTTCGAGCTGCACGACACCTACGGCTTCCCGATCGAGCTGACGCTGGAGATCGCGGAGGAGGCCGGCGTCGCCGTGGACGAGGCCGGGTTCCGCGCCCTCATGGCCGAGCAGCGCGACCGCGCCCGCGCGGACGCCAAGGCCAAGAAGGCCGGCCACACGGACACCGCCGTGTACCAGCGCCTGCGCGCCGAGGGCCAGACCCACTTCACCGGCTACACCGAGCACACCACCGAGTCCGTGGTGCGCGGCCTGCTGCAGAACGGCGAGGAGGTCGCGTCCGCCGGCGCCGGCACGGAGCTCGAGCTCGTCCTGGACGCCACGCCGTTCTACGCGGAGTCCGGCGGCCAGGCCGCGGACACCGGCCTGATCACCGGCGACGGCTTCCGCCTCGAGGTGCTCGACGTGCAGGCCCCCGTGAAGGGGCTGTCCGTGCACAGGGTCAAGGTCCTCGACGGCGAGGTCGCCGCCGGTGCGCAGGCCCTCGGCGCGATCGACCTGCAGCGCCGCCTCGACGGCGAGAAGGCCCACTCCGGCACCCACCTGGTGCACGCCGCACTGCACCAGATCCTCGGCCCCGAGGCCACCCAGTCCGGCTCCTTCAACAAGGAGGGCTACCTGCGCTTCGACTTCCGCTGGGCCGAGGCGCTCTCGGCCGGGGCCCGCTCCGAGGTCGAGGACGTGGTGAACATCGCCATCCGCGACGACCACGCCGTGCTCACCCAGGAGATGAGCCTCGAGGAGGCGCGCGCACTCGGCGCGATGAGCCTGTTCGGCGAGAAGTACGGCGACCGGGTGCGCGTCGTGGAGATCGACGGCGCCTGGTCCCGCGAGCTGTGCGGCGGCACCCACGTGGGCCGCACCGCGCAGATCGGCTCGCTGACCCTGCTCGGCGAGCAGTCCGTGGGCTCGGGCAACCGCCGCGTCGAGGCGCTCGTCGGCCTGGACTCGTTCCGCCACCTCGCCGCGGAGCGCACCCTCGTCTCCGAGCTCTCGGAGATGTTCAAGGCCCCGGCCGAGGAGCTCAAGGACCGCATCGGCGCCACCCTGGACCGGCTCAAGGCGGCCGAGAAGCAGGTCGCGGAGCTGCGGGCCCAGGCGCTGCAGGCCCAGGCCGGGCAGCTCGTCGGGCAGGCCCAGGACGTCACGACGTCCGCCGGGACGTCGGTGCGGGTGCTGGCGCACCACGTCGGCGACGTGGCCGGGGACCAGCTGCGTTCCCTCGTGCTGGACCTGCGCGCCCGGATCGAGTCGGCCGGCGGCAACGCGGCGGGCACGCCCGTGCTCGTGGCCCTCACGGCCGAGGCCAAGGGCCGGCCCCTCGTGGTCGTGGCGACCAACGAGGCCGCCCGCGCGGCCGGCCTCAAGGCGGGCGCCATGGTCAAGACCGCCACCGGCGTGCTCGGCGGCGGGGGCGGAGGCAAGGACGACGTCGCCCAGGGCGGCGGCCAGGACGTCACGCGCGTCGGGGACGCGCTCGAGGCCGTCGTCGCCGCGGTGCGCGCGGCCTGAGGCGGACGTGAGCGCAGGTCAGGACGGGGCCGCCGTGGCGAGCGACGCCGTGCGCCGGGGGCGCACCCTCGGCGTCGACGTCGGACGTGCCCGCGTGGGCGTCGCGTCGGCCGACCCCGACGGCCTGATCGCCACCCCCGTGGCCACCCTGCGGCGGGATGCGCGTCGACGTCGTGACGTGGACGAGCTCGTCGCCCACGCACGCGAGCTCGACGTCGTCGCCGTGTACGTCGGCCTGCCGGTGAATCTGCGGGGCGAGCACACGCCGTCCACGCAGGACGCCCTCGACTACGCGGACGCCGTCGCCGCCGCCCTGGTCGAGGCGGGCCACCCCGTGCCGGTCCGGCTCGTCGACGAGCGGCTCAGCACGGTCTCCGCGCAGGCCGGACTGCGGGCCGCGGGCCGGTCCGTCAAGGACAGCCGCGGCGTGATCGACCAGGCGGCCGCCGTCGCGATCCTGCAGGCCGCCGTGGACGAGCAGCGCCGCACCGGCCGCTGGGCCGGCCAGGACCGGGAGCAGATCCGGTGACCGGCGACCACCAGCACGCGCGGCGTGAGGACCACTGGGACGATCTGCTCGGCGACGAGGCCGACGTCCACGACGACCTCGACGTGTTCGGCTTCGCCCACGGCGAGGCGGACGAGGCCGATCTCGGCGCCCCGTCCCAGCCGGTCGACGCGGCCGGCCCATGCCGGCCCCGCACGTTCCTGCGTCGCCGGGGCTCCGGGTCCCACCCGGCCCCGCGGGTCGATCGCGGCGCCGGCCGGCGGCGGACCGCGCTGGTGCTGGGCACGGTGCTCGTGGCGTTCGCCGTCGTGGTCGGGCTGATCGTGCGCGGGTTCCTGGGCGGCCCCGACCACACGGCCGTCGAGGGCGACGAGGTGACGTTCTCGGTGGAGCCGGGCGAGGACCTGGGCTCCGTGGCGGCCCGCCTGGACCGGGCCGGCATCGTGGCCTCCGCCCGTGCGTTCGAGCGCGCCGCCAGGGACACGGGCAGCGGTCTCGTGCGCTCGGGGGACTTCGTGCTGCGCGAGCGGATGCCCGCGGCCGAGGCCCTCGCGGTGCTCCAGGGCGCCGCGGACGGGGCCGTGCACTACGTGCTCGTGGAGCGCGGCCGGCGACTCACCGAGGTGCTGGACGCCGTCGCCGAGGCCACGGGGCTGCCCCGCGAGGAGCTCGAGGCCGCCGCCCACGACCCGACCCGCTACGGCGTCCCCGGGGAGGCGGGCACGCTCGAGGGCTGGCTCGACGCGGGGGAGTACCGCCTCCCCGTCGACGCCACCGCCGAGCAGGTGCTCGACTCCCTGATCCGGCCCACCCTCGCCGAGCTCGACGCCCTCGACGTCCGCGACCCGGCCGAGCAGCAGCGCCTGCTCACGATCGCCTCCATCCTCGAGGCGGAGGCCCTGCCCCAGGACTACCGGCAGGTCGCCGGCGCCATCGAGAACCGCCTCGCCCCGGACAACACCGAGACGCGCGGGCTCCTGCAGATCGACGCCACCGTCACGTACGGCCTCGGCGTGCGCAGCCTCAGCTTCACCTCGGGCCAGCGCCAGGACGCGTCGAACCCCTACAACACGTACGTGCACCCGGGCCTGCCGCCGGGTCCGATCGGCATGCCCTCCGACGCGGCCGTCGAGGCCGCCCTCGACCCGGCCGAGACGGACGCCTACTACTGGGTGACCACGGACATCGGCACCGGCCACACCGAGTTCTCCCGCACCTATGAGGAGCACCAGCAGCACGTGCGCACCCTGCAGCGCTACTGCGCCTCCAATCCGGGGGTGTGCTGATGCGCCCCACGCTGCGCGCGGCGGTCCTGGGCCGGCCGATCGCCCACTCGCTCTCCCCGGTGCTGCACGCGGCCGGCTACCGGGTCCTGGGCCTCGACGTCGACTACGGCCGCCGAGACCTGGGCGAGGACGAGGTGCTCGCCTTCGCGGCCGAGCACCTCGGCGCCCCGGGCACGGCCGACGGCGGCGCGGCCGCGGCCCGCGGGCAGGACTGGCTCGGCTGCTCCGTCACCATGCCGCTGAAGCGGGCGGTCGTCGCCGCCGCCGGGCACGTCAGCGACCGCGTCCGCCTCCTGGGCACCGCGAACACCCTCGTGCGCGACCACCCCTCCGCGCCCGGGGTCGTCCACGCCGAGAACACGGACGTGGACGGCATCCTCGGCGCCCTCGCCGCGGCCGGCCTCGACCGTGCCGCCCGGGGCGGGACCGTCGGCGTCCTCGGGAACGGGGGGACCGCGACGGCGGCCGTCCTCGCCGCCGCCACGCTCGGCGCGGACGCGGTGCTCTTCGGCGTCCGCGACCCCGCCCGCGCCGCCGAGGTGACGGCCCTGGCCGACGCGCTCGGGCTGCGCTGGGCGACCCTGACCCAGGCGGATCTGCTCCGGCGGGCGCCGGGGCTGCGTGCCGTCGTCGCCACCCTGCCGCCGCGCGCCGCGGACGCCCTGGCCGCACACGTGCCGGCCGGCGCCGCCCTGCCGCCCCTGCTGGACGCGGCCTACGACCCGTGGCCCTCCGTGCTGGCGTCCGCCTGGTCCCGGGAGGGCGGTCCGGTGGCGTCCGGGCTGTCCATGCTGCTGCACCAGGGCATCGAGCAGGTCCGGCTGTTCACGGCCCGGCCCCGCGCCGCGGCCGGGATGCCCGAGCCGGACTGGGCGGCGGTGACGCGCGCCGCGGCGGACGCCCTGGGACCGGCCGCCGGCTGAGCGTCGAACGCCGGATCCGGTGCGTCCCGTCCGGTCACACGTGACGGCGCGGCGCCCCGTGCGTGAGAGACTGCACGCCATGGTGCGCTGGTTGACAGCGGGGGAGTCTCACGGCCCCGCGCTCACAGGAATCGTAGAGGGACTGCCGGCCGGGATCCCGGTCACGACGCAGGACGTGCAGGACGCGCTCGCGCGCCGCCGCCTGGGGTACGGGCGCGGCGCGCGCATGAAGTTCGAGCAGGACGCGGTGACGATCCTCGGCGGCGTCCGCCACGGCCGCACCCTCGGCTCGCCTGTGGCGATCCAGGTGGGCAACACGGAATGGCCCAAGTGGGAGAAGGTGATGGCCGCCGATCCCGTCCCCGCGGAGGAGCTCGACGGTCTGGCCCGCAACGCGGCGCTCACCCGCCCGCGGCCCGGCCACGCCGACCTGACCGGCATGCAGAAGTACGGCTTCGACGAGGCCCGCCCCCTCCTCGAGCGCGCCTCCGCCCGTGAGACCGCCGCCCGTGTGGCCCTGGGCACCGTCGCCCGCGCCTTCCTCGGCGAGCTCGGCGTGCGGATCGTCTCCCACACCGTGGCCTTCGGGGAGGCCGCCCTGCCGGAGGGCCACCCGTTCCCCGTCCCCGAGGACGAGGCCCGCCTCGACGCCGACCCGGTCCGCTGCCTCGACCCGCAGACCTCCGCGGCGATGGTCGCCGAGGTCGACGACGCCCACCGCGCCGGGGAGACCCTCGGCGGCGTCGTGGAGGTGCTGGCGTACGGCGTGCCGATCGGCCTGGGCTCCCACGTCCACTGGGACCGCCGCCTCGACGCGCGGCTGGCGGGGGCGCTCATGGGCATCCAGGCGATCAAGGGCGTGCAGGTCGGCGACGGGTTCGCCACGGCCGCCCGACGCGGCACCGCCGCCCACGACGGGATCGCCCGCGGCGCGGACGGCCGCCCCCGGCGCACGACCGACCGGGCCGGCGGCATCGAGGCCGGCATGTCGACGGGCGAGCTGCTGCGCGTGAGCGCCGCGATGAAGCCGATCGCCACGGTGCCGCGCGCACTGCCCACGGTCGACGTCGCCACGGGCGCGGAGACCACGGCCCACCATCAGCGCTCCGACGTGGCGGCCGTGCCCGCCGCGGGCATCGTCGCCGAGGCCATGGTCGCCCTCGTCCTGGCCGACGCGATGCTCGAGAAGTTCGGCGGCGACTCCGTGGCCGAGACGCGCCGCAACCTCGAAGCGTTCCAGGCCGCGGTCCCCGCCCTGCCGGAGCCGGGCGCCGACGTCGTGGCGGACGGCCCGATGGGCGACCCCCTGCCGTGACCGACACCCCCGGGACCGCGCCGGCCCCGGGACCGGACCCGAGCACGCGTCCCGTCCCCGGGCCCGTCACCGTGTGCCCGTGGGAGGGCATGATCGGTGCCCTCGAGGCGCGCCTGACGGCCGCGGCCACGGTGGCCGCCGCGGCCGACGAGGACCCGGCCGCGCGCCCGGCCCGCCGGATCGTCCTCGTCGGCCCGATGGGGGCCGGGAAGACGACGGTCGGCCGGGCCCTGGCCGCCGTGACCGGGCTGCCCTTCGTGGACTCCGACGAGCTGTTCACCCAGGTGCACGGCCCGATCCCGGAGTTCTTCGCCGAGCACGGCGAGGCCGCGTTCCGGGCGGAGGAGGCGCGCGTCATCGGCCATGTGCTCGGCCGACCCGCCCCGTGCGTCCTCTCGTGCGGCGGCGGCGCCGTCCTGCATCCGGGCACCCGCCGCGCGCTGGCCGGGCCGGACTCCGACGTCGTCTACCTCGCGGTCGGAGAGGAGGAGGCGCTGCGCCGCGTGGGCGGCGGCGCGGGCCGCCCCGTCCTGGCCGGAGACCCCGCCGGGACCTGGCGGCGCATCCTCGCCGAACGCGAGGGGCTGTACCGCGAGGTCGCCGACCTCGTGCTCGACACCACAGGCCTGACGGCCGCCGAGGCGGCCTGGCGTATCGTGGGGGACGCCCACCGCCCCCGAAGGAGTGAGTCACACCCATGACCGACCGTGAGCCGGACATCACCGAGCAGGAGACCCCGGGGGCGGCGCCCGCGGCCGCTCCGGCCGCACCCGAGGACGTGACGGTCATCCCCGTGGCCGGCGGCCACGAGGCGGCCGTGCACGGCGGCTACGACGTGGTGGTGGGCCGGGGCCTGCTCGCGCGCCTGCCGGACATGCTCGGCCCGACCGTCCGACGCGTGCTGGTCATCCATCCGCGCGCCCTCCGGGCCACCGGCGACGTCGTCAAGAACGACCTCGAGGCCGTGGGCCTGACCGCACTGACCGCCGAGATCCCGGACGCCGAGGAGGGCAAGCACCTGCAGGTGGCCGGGTTCTGCTGGCAGGTGCTCGGCCAGAACGACTTCACCCGGTCGGACGCGATCGTCTCCGTGGGCGGCGGCGCCGTGTCCGACCTGGCCGGCTTCGTGGCGGCCACGTGGCTGCGCGGCGTCCGCGTCGTGCACATGCCCACCACCCTGCTGGGCATGGTGGACGCGGCGGTGGGCGGCAAGACCGGCATCAACACCGCCGAGGGCAAGAACCTGGTGGGGGCGTTCCACAATCCGGCCGGCGTGCTGGCGGACCTGGACACGCTGCTCACCCTGCCGGCCAACGAGCTGATCTCCGGCCTGGCCGAGGTCGTGAAGTGCGGCTTCATCGCCGACCCCGCGATCCTCGACCTCATCGAGGAGGACCCGGCCCAGGCCCAGAACCCGCACTCCGCGCGGCTGCGCGAGCTGATCGAGCGTTCGATCCGGGTCAAGGCGGACGTCGTCTCCCGCGACCCCCGCGAGTCGGGCGCCCGCGAGGCGCTGAACTACGGCCACACGATGGGGCACGCGATCGAGCTCGCCGAGCGCTACCAGTGGCGCCACGGCGCCGCGGTGTCCGTGGGGCTGGTCTTCGCGGCCGAGCTGGCCCGCTCCCTCGGCCGGCTCGACGACGCCACCGCGGACCGCCACTGGTCGGTGCTGACGGCCCTGGGCCTGCCCGTCTCCTACCGCGGGGACCGGTGGCAGACCCTGCTCGAGGGCATCCGCCGGGACAAGAAGAACCGCGGCGACCAGCTGCGCTTCGTCCTGCTGGACGGGCTCGCGCAGCCCACCACCGTGGACATCCCGGACGCGTCCCTGCTCTTCGCGGCGTACCAGGAGATCGCAGAGTGAGCCGCCGCTGACCCCGGCCCCGCGCGGGGCCTCCCGTAGACTGGCCCGCGCACATCCAAGACCCCACCCACTGCAGGCGGACCCGTGACGGTCCGCGAGACCGATCGGGAGCACACACACGTGGCAACGAGCAACGACATCAAGAACGGCGCCGTCCTGAAGCTGGAGGGCCAGCTCTGGAACGTCACCGAGTTCCAGCACGTCAAGCCGGGCAAGGGCGGCGCGTTCGTCCGCACCAAGATGAAGAACATCACCACGGGCAAGGTCGTGGACAAGACCTTCAACGCCGGCGCCAAGGTCGAGTTCGCCACCGTGGACCGCTCCGACTACCAGTACCTCTACCAGGACGGCGCGGACTACGTGTTCATGGACGTCAAGGACTACGACCAGATCACCGTGCCCGGGGCCGTGGTCGGCGACGCCGCGAAGTACATGCTCGAGAACACCCAGGTGGTCATCGCCCTGCACGAGGGCACGCCGCTGTACCTCGAGATGCCGGCGTCCGTGGTCCTGGAGATCACCTACACCGAGCCGGGCCTGCAGGGGGACCGCTCGTCCGCCGGCACCAAGCCCGCCACCGTGGAGACCGGCGCCGAGATCCAGGTGCCGCTCTTCGTCGAGCAGGGCACCCGCGTCAAGGTCGACACCCGCACCGGCGACTACCTCGGCCGCGTCAATGACTGAGCGGGCCTCCGCCGGCTCCGCTGCCAAGCGGGGGACCACGGCGCGCAGCCGCTCCCGGCAGCGTGCGGTGGAGATCCTGTTCGAGGCCGAGCAGCGGGGCTCCAGCGCGCTGGAGGGCATCCGCACCCGCCGCGAGAGCACCGATCTGCAGGTGAACGCCTACACCCAGCGGCTCGTGGAAGGCGTCATCGCGGACCAGGAGCGGCTCGACGAGGCCCTGAGCTCCTACTCCCGCGGCTGGTCCCTGGACCGCATGCCCGCCGTCGACCGGGCGATCCTGCGCGTGGGGGCCTGGGAGCTGCTGTTCCAGGACGACGTGCCGGACGCCGTCGCCATCTCCGAGGCCGTCGCCCTGGCCGCCCAGCTGTCCACGGACGACTCGCCCGAGTTCGTCAACGGTCTGCTCGGCCGCCTGCAGCAGGTCAAGCCGACGCTGCTCGCCTGAGCGGCCGAGAGCTCCGTCACGAGGCCCGTCCCGCACCGCGTCATCCGCGCCGTGGGGCGGGCCTCGCTGGTAGAGTCGGCGACGTCCCGCGCGGGGGCCCACCGGCGCCCCGGGACGAACCACGCATCCTTTAAGAGCCGTCCTGTGAGGCGGGGAAGGAGGCGCCGGCATGGGAACTGACCCCGCCGCACCTCGTGCTGCCCGGACCGTGCTGTCCACGTCCGAGATCGACCGGGCGCTGACCCGGATCGCCCACGAGATCCTCGAGTCCAACAAGGGCGCCGAGGGTCTCGTCCTGATGGGGATCCCGCGCCGCGGGGCCCCCCTGGCCCGGCGGCTCGGCGCCCTGCTGGCCCGCATCGAGCCGGCCTTCGACCCCACCGCCGCCGTCGGTGAGGTGGACGTGACGCTCTACCGGGACGACCTCCGCCGCGGCACGGCCCGCACCCCGATGCCCACCCGCCTGCCCGAGGTCCCCCTCGACGGCGCCGTCGTCGTGCTCGTGGACGACGTCCTCTTCTCCGGCCGCACCGTCCGGGCCGCCCTCGACGCGATCGCCGACCTGGGCCGCCCCGCCGCCGTGCGCCTGGCCGTCCTCGTGGACCGCGGGCACCGCGAGCTGCCCGTCCGGGCCGACTTCGTGGGCAAGAACCTGCCGACCTCCACCGCCGAGCGCGTCCAGGTCCGGCTCATGGAGGTCGACGGCCCCGAGGGCACCGGCGAGGTCACTGAGGACGCCGTGAGCATCGTCGACCGTGTCGCGACCCGGGAGGGTTGAGCCGTGCGCCACCTGCTGTCCACCGCCGACCTCTCCCGCGCCGACGCCCTCGCCGTCCTCGACACCGCCGAGGAGATGGCCGCCGTCAACCAGCGCGAGGTCAAGAAGCTGCCCGCCCTGCGCGGCCGCACCGTGGTGAACCTCTTCCTCGAGGACTCCACCCGCACCCGCATCTCCTTCGAGGCCGCCGCCAAGCGGCTCTCCGCGGACGTGATCAACTTCTCCGCGAAGGGGTCGTCCGTCTCCAAGGGGGAGTCGCTCAAGGACACCGTCCAGACGCTCGAGGCCATCGGCGCGGACGCCATCGTGATGCGCCACTGGTCCTCGGGCGCGGCCCGCCAGCTGGCCGACTCCGGCTGGGTGCGCTCCGCCGTCGTGAACGCCGGCGACGGCACCCACGAGCACCCCACCCAGGCCCTCCTGGACGCCTTCACCCTGCGCCGGCGCCTCGCCGCGGCGACGGGAGAGGACCTGGTCGGCCGGGACCTGACCGGCATGCGCGTGGTGATCGTGGGGGACATCCTGCACTCGCGCGTGGCCCGGTCCAACGTGTGGCTGCTCAGCACGCTGGGCGCACAGGTCACCCTGGCCGCCCCGCCCACCCTGCTGCCCGTGGGCGTGGCCGCGTGGCCGTGCCAGGTCACCTACTCGCTGGACGAGGCCCTCGACGCCGGCCCCGACGCCGTCATGATGCTCCGCGTCCAGGCCGAGCGAATGGGCGGCGCCTTCTTCCCGTCCGCAGGGGAGTACACCCGGACCTGGGGGCTGACCGACGACCGCTTCGCCCGCCTCACCGCCGGCCGGGGCGCCCTGCTCGACGAGCCCGTGGTCATGCACCCCGGCCCGATGAACCGCGGCCTGGAGATCAGCCCGGCGGCGGCGGACTCGCCCCGCAACACCGCCCTCGAGCAGGTCGCCAACGGCGTGTCCGTCCGCATGGCGGTCCTGCACCTCGTCCTCAACCACGACCAGGAGGTCCGCCCGTGAGCGCCCCCAGCCCCGCCCCCCTGCTGCTGCGCAGCGCGCGCCTGACCACGGGCGAGACCGCCGACGTGCTCGTCGCCGAGGGCCGGATCGCCGCCCTCGGCCCGGACGCCGCGACCCACGCCGCCGGCCTCGACCCGGCCCCCGAGGAGGTCGACTGCGCCGGCCTGGTGCTGCTGCCCGGGCTCGTCGACCTGCACACCCATCTGCGCCAGCCCGGCAAGGAGGACGCGGAGACGGTCGAGACCGGCACCCGCGCCGCCGCGATGGGCGGCTTCACCTCGGTCCACGCGATGGCCAACTCGACGCCGACGGCCGACACCGCCGGCGTGGTGGAGCAGGTGTGGCGGCTGGGCCGGGACGCGGGCTGGTGCGATGTGCACCCCGTGGGCGCGGTGACCGTGGGCCTGGCCGGCGAGGCCCTGGCCGACCTCGGCGCGATGGCCGACTCGCAGGCCCGCGTGCGGATGTTCTCCGACGACGGCATGTGCGTCCACGACGCCGTGCTGATGCGCCGTGCGCTCGAGTACGTGAAGTCCTTCGGCGGCTTCGTGGCCCAGCACGCGCAGGAGCCGAACCTCACCGCCGGCGCCCAGATGAACGAGTCCGAGCTCTCCGGCGTCCTCGGCCTGGCCGGCTGGCCCGCCGTGGCGGAGGAGGCCATCATCGCCCGTGACGTGCTGCTGGCCCAGCACGTGGACTCCCGCCTGCACGTGTGCCACGTCTCCACGGCCGGCTCCGTCGAGCTGATCCGCTGGGCCAAGGCCCAGGGCGTGGCCGTGACCGCCGAGGTCACCCCGCACCACCTGCTGCTCACCGAGGAGCTCGTCCGCTCCTACGACCCCGTGTTCAAGGTCAACCCGCCGCTGCGCCGCGAGTCCGACGTGATGGCCCTGCGCGCCGGGCTGGCCGACGGCACCATCGACACCGTGGGCACCGACCACGCCCCACACACCGCCGAGACCAAGCAGTGCGAGTGGACGGTCGCGGCGATGGGCATGACGGGCCTCGAGACCGCCCTGTCCGTGGTGCAGCAGGCGATGGTGGACACCGGCCTGATGGACTGGGCCGGCGTCGCCCGCGTAATGTCCACGGCGCCGGCCCGGATCGCCGGCCTGACCGACCAGGGCCAGGCCGACGAGCGCGGCGTCCCGCGCGTCGGCGCCGTGGCCAACCTCGTGCTCGTGGACCCGCAGGCCCGCCGCACCGTGGACCCCGAGCAGCACCTGACCAAGTCCCGCAACAGCCCGTACCGGGGCATGGAGCTGCCGGGCGCGGTACGCCACACGGTCTACCGCGGCGCCCGCGTCGTCGCCGACGGCGCCCCCGCCCGGCCGTACCGCCACCCGGCCCTGACGGAGACGGGGGAGCGCGCGTGAGCATCACCTCCCTGGCCGCCGCCCTGGCGGCCCGTCCCGTCCCGCCGCGGACCCCGACGAAGGACTACGCGGACGTGTGGCTGCCGGTGACCCTGGGCACCCTGGCCGTCGTCCTCGTGCTGCTCGGCCTGCTGGCCCTCGGGTGGCGGGCCCGCCGCCGGGCGCAGGCCGGGATCCCGGCCCCGGCCCCCGTGCCGACGGCCCTCTACGACGCCGAGCCGACGCTGTCCGCGGAGGGCATGCACGTGGGCACGGTGCGCGGCGAGGACCGACTGGACCGCGTGGCGGTGCACGGCCTGGGCCTGCGCTCGCGCGCCGTCCTCGAGGCCCACGACGCCGGCACCCACCGCGGCCTGCTCGTGCTCCGCCCCGGGGCCGCCAACCTGTTCATCCCCGCGGACGACCTCGTCGAGGCCGGCCTGTCCGCGGGGATCGCCGGCAAGTTCGTCGAGCCGGGCGGGCTCGTCGCCTGGGGCTGGCGCCTCGGCGACGTGGAACTCACCTCCGCCTTCCGCCCCGACCGCCCCGAGGACCGCGACCGGCTCCTCGCCGCCCTGCAGACCATCATCGACCCCGCCCCGGCCGACCCGGCCGGCCGCGCAGGAGAAGGAGACCCCCGATGAGCACCCCCACCGACGACCTGGCCCTGCTCGTCCTCGAGGACGGCACCGTCCACCGCGGCCGGGCCTACGGCGCCCGCGGCCGCACCCTGGGCGAGGCCGTGTTCACCACGGGCATGACCGGCTACCAGGAGACCCTCACCGACCCGTCCTACGCGGGGCAGATCATCGTGCAGACCTCCCCGCACATCGGCAACACCGGGGTCAACGACGCCGACCGCGAGTCGCGGGCGATCTTCGCCGCCGGCTACGTGGTCCGCGACGCGGCCCGGCGTCCGTCCAACTGGCGCGCCGAGCGCACCCTCGACGAGGATCTCGAGGCGTTCGGCGTCGTCGGGATCCGCGAGGTCGACACCCGGGCCGTCACCCGCCGCCTGCGCACCGAGGGCTCGATGCGCGCCGGCGTGTTCTCCGGCGAGCTCGCCGCCCGCCCGGAGGCCGAGCTGCTGGCGGAGGTGCGCGCCCAGCCGTCGATGGCCGGCGCCCGCCTCGCGGAGTCCGTCACCACGGAGGAGCCGTACGTCGTCGAGCCGGCCGAGCACGGCTGGGAGGGCGAGCCGATCGCCGAGATCGCCGCCCTCGACCTCGGCATCAAGGCCGCCACGCCGCGGCACCTGGCCTCCCGCGGCATCCGCGTGCACGTGCTGCCCGCGGCCACGGACCTGGCCGGCATCCGCGCCGTGGACCCGGACGGCGTCTTCCTGTCCAACGGCCCCGGCGACCCGGCCACGGCAGACGCCCAGGTGGAGCTGCTGCGCGAGGTCCTCGACGCCGGCCTGCCGTTCTTCGGCATCTGCTTCGGCAACCAGATCTTCGGCCGCGCGCTCGGCTTCGACACCTACAAGCTGAAGTTCGGCCACCGCGGCCCGAACCAGCCGGTGCTGGACAAGGCCACGGGCCGCGTGGCCATCACCTCCCAGAACCACGGCTTCGCCGTGGACGCCCCCCTCGGCGAGCCGATCGAGGCGCCGGAGTCGCGCTTCGGCCGCGTCGAGGTCTCCCACTGGTCCCTGAACGACCAGGTCGTCGAGGGCCTGCGCCTGCTCGACCGGCCCGCCTTCTCCGTGCAGTTCCACCCGGAGTCCGCGGCCGGCCCCAACGACACCCTCGACCTGTTCGACCGCTTCGTGCAGCTGCTCACCGAGCACCGCGCCGCCACCACCCCCGCCACCGAAGGAGCCTGATCCATGCCCAAGCGCACCGACCTGAAGTCCGTCCTGGTCATCGGCTCCGGCCCCATCGTGATCGGCCAGGCCGCCGAGTTCGACTACTCCGGCACCCAGGCCATCCGCGTCCTCAAGGAGGAGGGCGTCCGCGTCGTCCTCGTCAACTCCAACCCGGCCACGATCATGACCGACCCGGAGCTGGCCGACGCCACCTACGTCGAGCCCATCACCCCGGCCGTGGTCGCCAAGATCATCGAGAAGGAGCGCCCGGACGCCCTGCTGCCCACCCTGGGCGGCCAGACGGCGCTGAACACCGCCATCGCCCTCGACAAGGACGGGGTGCTCGAGCGCTTCGGCGTCGAGCTGATCGGCGCGAACATCGAGGCCATCGAGCTCGGCGAGAACCGCGAGCTGTTCAAGGGCGTCGTGGAGCGTGCCGGCGGCGAGTCCGCCCGGTCCCACATCGTGCACACGATGGAGGAGGCCCTGGCCGCCGTCGAGGACCTGAAGTACCCCGTGGTGGTGCGCCCCTCGTTCACGATGGGCGGCCTCGGCTCCGGCATGGCCTACGACGAGGCCGACCTGTACCGCATCTGCGGCGCCGGCTTGCAGTACAGCCCGACCTCCGAGGTCCTGCTCGAGGAGTCCATCCTCGGCTGGAAGGAGTACGAGCTGGAGATGATGCGGGACAAGAACGACAACGTCGTCGTCGTCTGCTCCATCGAGAACGTGGACCCCGTGGGCGTGCACACCGGCGACTCCATCACCGTGGCCCCGGCCATGACGCTGACGGACCGCGAGTACCAGAAGCTGCGGGACATCTCGATCAACGTCATCCGCGAGGTCGGCGTGGACACCGGCGGCTGCAACATCCAGTTCGCGGTGAACCCCGTGGACGGGCGCGTCGTCGTCATCGAGATGAACCCGCGCGTCTCCCGCTCCTCGGCGCTGGCCTCGAAGGCCACCGGCTTCGCGATCGCCAAGATCGCCACCAAGCTGGCCCTGGGCTACACGATGGACGAGATCCCCAACGACATCACCCAGAAGACCCCGGCGTCCTTCGAGCCGGTCCTGGACTACGTGGTCGTGAAGGTCCCGCGCTTCGCGTTCGAGAAGTTCCCGGCGGCGGATCCCACGCTGACCACCACCATGAAGTCGGTCGGCGAGGCCATGGCCATCGGCCGCAACTTCACGGAGGCCCTGCAGAAGGCCCTGCGCTCGCTCGAGCAGAAGGGCTCGGAGCTCGCGTTCCCGCAGGACGCCGACCCGCAGGCCCTGCTCGCGGCGGCGAGCACGGCCACCACCGACCGGCTCTCCCAGACCCAGCAGGCGCTCTACGCCGGCGCCACGATCGAGGAGGCCTTCGAGGCCACCGCGATCGACCCGTGGTTCCTGGACCAGTTCGTGCTCATCAACGAGGTCGCGGACGAGATCCGCGACGCCGAGGTCCTCGACGAGGCCCTGCTGCGCCGCGCCAAGCGGCACGGGTTCTCCGACGCCCAGATCGGCTCGCTGCGGCACATGGACGCCGCGGTCGTGCGCGGCGTGCGTCACGCCCTGGGCGTGCGCCCCGTCTACAAGACCGTGGACACCTGTGCCGCCGAGTTCGAGGCCTTCACCCCGTACCGGTACTCCAGCTACGACCTCGAGACCGAGGTCGCCCCGCACGAGGGCGAGTCGGTGATCATCCTCGGCTCGGGCCCGAACCGGATCGGCCAGGGCATCGAGTTCGACTACTCGTGCGTGCACGCCACCATGGCGCTGCGCGAGGCTGGCTACGAGACCGTGATGGTCAACTGCAACCCGGAGACGGTATCCACGGACTACGACATCTCCGATCGCCTCTACTTCGAGCCGCTCACGCTCGAGGACGTCCTGGAGGTCATCGCGGCAGAGGAGGCCTCCGGCGGCGTGCGCGGCGTCTTCGTGCAGCTCGGCGGTCAGACCCCGCTCAAGCTGGCCCAGCAGCTCGCCGACGCCGGCGTGCCGATCCTGGGCACCTCGCCCGCGGCCATCGACCTGGCCGAGCACCGCGGCGAGTTCGCGCTCGTGCTCGAGCGCGCGGGCCTGGTGGCGCCGAAGAACGGCACGGCCGTCTCCTTCGACGACGCCAAGCGCGTGGCGGACGAGATCGGCTACCCCGTGCTCGTGCGCCCCTCCTACGTGCTCGGCGGCCGCGGCATGGAGATCGTGTACTCCGAGGAAGCACTGGCCCACTACGTGGAGCACGCCACGGAGATCACCCCCGACCAGCCGATGCTCGTGGACCGCTTCCTCGAGGACGCGATCGAGATCGACGTCGACGCCCTCTACGACGGCACCGAGCTGTACCTCGGCGGCGTCATGGAGCACATCGAGGAGGCGGGCATCCACTCGGGTGACTCCGCGTGCGTGCTGCCTCCCGTCACCCTGGGCCCGGACGTGCTCGAGCGCGTGCACCGCGCCACCGAGCGGATAGCGGCCGGCGTCGGCGTGCGCGGCCTGATCAACATCCAGTTCGCGCTCGCCTCGGACGTGCTGTACGTGATCGAGGCGAACCCGCGCGCCTCGCGGACCGTGCCGTTCGTCTCGAAGGCCACGGGCGTCCAGCTGGCCAAGGCGGCCGCGCGGATCGGCGTCGGCGAGAGCATCGCCGACCTGCGCGCGGCGGGCATGCTGCCCACGGCGTACGACGGCGGCACCCTGCCGATCGGCGCGCCCGTGGCGGTCAAGGAGGCGGTGCTGCCGTTCACCCGCTTCCGCACCGCGGAGGGCCGCGTGGTCGACTCGCTGCTGGGCCCGGAGATGCGCTCGACGGGCGAGGTCATGGGCATCGACAAGCACTTCGACACCGCGTTCGCCAAGTCCCAGTCCGCCGCCGGCGGCCCGCTGCCCACCTCGGGGCGCGTGTTCGTGTCGGTCGCCAACCGGGACAAGCGCACCCTCGTGGGCCAGGCCAAGCGCCTCGTCGACCTCGGCTTCCAGGTGGTCTCCACCGGCGGCACCGCCGAGGTGCTGCGGCGCAACGGCATCCCCGCGGAGGTCGTGGCGAAGATCGCCGACGCCGGGCACGAGGACGGCGCGGGCACCGTGCTGGAGCAGCTGCACGCCGGCACCGTCGACCTCGTGCTGAACACGCCCTCCGGCGGCGACGCCCGCACGGACGGCTACGAGATCCGCGCGGCCGCGACGTCGCTCGGCGTGCCGGTGATCACGACCACGGCCGAATTCGGGGCGTGCCTGCAGGCCATCGAGGCCATGCGGTCCTACGAGTGGTCCGTCACCTCACTGCAGGAGCACGACGCGCGCCTGCAGCAGGCTGTCGCCGGTCCGGAGGCCGCGGCGTGACCACGACGGCGACGGGCGGCGCGGGGCCCCGCGCCCCCTTCGGGCGGCGGCTGGCCCACGCCATGGAGACGGCCGGTCCGCTGTGCCTCGGCGTGGACCCCCATCCGGGCCTGCTGCGGCAGTGGGGCCTGAGCGACACCCCGGCGGGCCTCGAGGCGTTCTCCCTGACCGCCCTCGAGGCGGCGGTGGGTCCCGAGGGGCCCCGCGTGGCGGCGATCAAGCCCCAGGTGGCGCTGTACGAGCGCCACGGATCGGCCGGCCTGGCGGCCCTGGAGCGGCTGCTCGCGGCCGCCCGGGACGCCGGGGTGCTCACGATCGCGGACGCCAAGCGCGGTGACATCGGCTCCACCATGGACGGCTACGCCGCCGCGTGGATCGCCGACGCCTCGCCCCTGGCCGCGGATGCGGTGACGCTCAGCCCGTACCTGGGTTTCGGCACCCTCGTGCCGACCATCCGCGCCGCCCACGAGGCCGGCCGCGGCGTGTTCGTCCTCGCGCTGACCTCCAATCCGGAGGGCCGCGAGGTCCAGCACGTGGGCGAGGGGTCGGCCGAGGGATCGGTCGCCCGGCGCATCGCCGCGGCGGCGGCCGCCGAGAACGCGGCCCTGCGCGGCGACGACGCGTGGGGGCCGGTGGGACTCGTCTTGGGCGCCACGGTGGCCGCCGAGGCGGACCGCCTCGGCCTGGACCTGCCGGCCCTCGGCGGGCCCCTGCTGGCGCCCGGGTTCGGTGCCCAGGGCGCCACGGCCCGGGGCATGCGGGCCGACTTCGGGACGGCCTGGCCGCAGGTCTTGGCGACCTCGTCCCGCGGCATCCTGAGCGCGGGCCCGTCGGTGGCCTCGCTGGTGGACACGATCGAGGAGAATCGCGCCGCCCTGCGGTGACGCCCGCGTCCTCCCGGCGCGCCCGTGCCGTGTGGACGGGATGGTATCTTCCCTTTCGATCGGCTGTGCTCGTTGCTCTTGACCGTGGAAGGGTCACGACGGGGCCGGTGAGGAACGAGAGGCATCGAGGTCAGAGCCATGGCGTTGCGGCAGCTCAGTGTGCAGGAGAGGGCGGAGGCCCGGAGGAAGGCCCTCCAGGCCCGCCAGGCGCGGGCGGAGCTCAAGGCGGCCTTCGCCGCCGGTGAGGTCGGCCTGGCCGACATTTTCGCGCGCGCGGACGCCGACGACGCCGTCGCCCGTCTGCGGACCGTGGACCTGCTGCTGGCCCTGCCGGGCGTGGGCGAGGTCCGGGCCCGGGAGGCGATGGCGGGGTGCGGCATCTCGCCGCGGCGTCGGCTGGGCGGCCTGGGCCGTCGTCAGCGCGAGGCGCTGATCGCCTATATTGGCCGGTGACCCCCACATCCCGGCGGGTCGGCGCCGGCCCGGGTGACGGGTCTGCGAGGCCCGTCCCACCAGGAGGATGCGTGACCGACACGTTCGACCCCGGACCCGCCCCCGCCGTCCCGGTGGCCCGCACCGCCGTCCAGGAACGCCCCCCGGGCCCGGGCGTCACCGTCCTGGCCGGCCCCACCGCCGTCGGCAAGGGCACCGTGTCGGCCTATGTCCGCGAGCACTACCCCGAGGCCTGGCTGTCCGTCTCCGCCACCACCCGCCCGGCGCGCCCGGGCGAGGAGGACGGGGTGCACTACTACTTCACGACGCCGGAGGAGTTCGACTCCCTCGTCGAGGCGGACGAGATGCTGGAATGGGCCGTCGTGCACGGCGTCCACCGCTACGGCACGCGGCGCGACCGCGTGATGGAGGCCGTGGCGCAGGGCCGCCACGTCCTGCTGGAGATCGACCTGCAGGGAGCGCGCCAGGTCCGCCGTGCGCTGCCGGAGGCCACCTTCGTGTTCCTGGCGCCGCCGAGCTGGGAGGAACTCGTGTCCCGGCTGCTCGGCCGCGGCACCGAGAGCCCGGAGGAACAGCGCCGCCGGCTCGAAACGGCTAGACTGGAACTCGCCGCGGAACCCGAGTTCGACGCCGTCGTCGTGAACGACCGCGTGGAGCGGGCCGCCGAGGAACTGGTGAGACTCATGGGGCTGGACCCCGAGCGCCGTCCGACCGAGGCCTGAGGACCGGCCGCACCGACGCCGCACCCGGCGCCGACGTGACAGTGAGATGAAGACTTTGGAGACCCCGTGACCGAACAGTACGAAGGCATCGTCAACCCGCCCATCGACTCCCTGCTGGAGCGGGTCGACTCGAAGTACGCCCTGGTGCTCTTCGCCGCCAAGCGGGCCCGGCAGATCAACGCCTACTACTCGCAGCTGCACGAGGGGCTGTTCGAGTACGTCGGCCCGCTCGTGGACACCCAGCTGAACGAGAAGCCGCTGTCCATCGCCCTGCGCGAGATCGAGACCGACCTGCTCGAGTCCCACGAGGCCGTCGAGGCCACCCCGGAGGCCGACCTGGCCGCCGAGGACTTCGGCGACTTCTCCCTGCCGGGCGAGGACGACCCGTTCGCCACCCTCGAGTCGTCCGACGCCCACCAGCCGATGGGCGATCCCGCCGCCATCGAGGAGGCCGCCGAGACGGTGCGCGCCGAGGAGGGCACCTCCGAGGACGCCCCGGAGGCCTGAGCCCGTCATGGAGATCGTCCTCGGGGTCGGCGGCGGCATCGCGGCCTACAAGGCGGCGCTGCTGCTGCGCCTGATGACCGAGGCCGGCCACGGCGTGACCGTGGTGCCCACCGCCAACGCCCTCGAGTTCGTGGGCGCGGCGACGTGGGAGGCCCTCTCCGGCCGCCCGGTCCGCACGGACACGTTCGAGGCGGTCGACGAGGTGAACCACGTCCGGCTCGGCCGGCGTGCGGACCTCGTGGTGGTCGCGCCGGCCACCGCCGACCTGCTCGCGCGCACCGCCGCGGGGATGGCCCCCGACCTGCTGGGCAACGTGCTGCTCACCGCCACGTGCCCCGTCGTCCTGGCCCCCGCCATGCACACCGAGATGTGGCACCACCCCGCCACGGTCGCCAACGTCGCCCTCCTGCGCGAGCGTGGGGTCACGGTCGTGGACCCCGCCGTGGGCCGCCTCACCGGGGCCGACTCCGGCGCCGGACGTCTGCCCGAGCCCGCCGAGATCTGGGAGCGTGCGCAGGCCGCCGCGGCCGCGGGCGCCCCGCGCCGTCCCCGGGCCTCCGGGTCCGACGCCGAGCCGACGCCCGGCCCGCTGGCCGGTCGCACCGTGGTGATCACGGCCGGGGGCACCCGCGAGGCCCTGGACCCGGTCCGCTACCTGGGGAACCGCTCCTCCGGCAAGCAGGGGGCCGCCCTGGCGCGCGCCGCCCTCGACGCCGGCGCCACCGTGCGGTTCGTCGCCGGGTCCATGTCCGTCCCGACGCCCGAGGGCGTCGAGCGCGTCGTGCCCGTGGAGTCCACGCAGGACCTGTTGGACGCCGTGCAGGCGGAGGCCGCCGACGCCGACGTCCTCGTGATGGCGGCGGCCGTCGCGGACTTCCGGCCGGCCGAGGTCTCGGACGCCAAGATGAAGAAGGGCGACGACGGCGGCGCGCCCGTCATCGTGCTCGAGCGCACCCCGGACGTGCTCGCCACGGCCGTGCGGACCCGCTCCGAGGGCGGGCCCATGGCCCCGCTCATCGTCGGCTTCGCCGCGGAGACCGGCGACGCGACGTCCTCCGTGCTCGAGTACGGCCGGGCCAAACTGGCGCGCAAGGGCTGCGAGATGCTCGTGGTCAACGAGGTCGGCACGGACAAGGTGTTCGGCCGGGACGAGACCGCCGTGACCATCCTGTTCGCCGACGGCCGCCCCGCCGTGGAGACCGCGGGCTCCAAGGACCAGGCGGCGGCCGCCGTCGTGCAGGCGATCGTGGATGACCTCGCCGGTCGCGACCCCGCCGGCGCGTCGGGCCGCTGACCTAGACTGGGCGGCATGACCGATGCCGCCTCGCTGAGCCCCACCCGCCACGCCGACCCGTATTCGGGGGTGGGCGGCGGAGAGCTCCGCCTCTTCACCTCCGAGTCCGTCACGGCGGGCCACCCCGACAAGATCTGCGACCAGATCTCCGACGCCATCCTGGACGCGATCCTCGCCGCCGACCCGTCGGCGAAGGTGGCCGTGGAGACCCTGACCACCACGGGCCTGGTGCAGGTGGCCGGCGAGGTGAACACCTCGGCGTACGTGGAGATCCCCAAGATCGTGCGCGAGACCATTCTGGACATCGGCTACGACTCCTCGGCCAACGGCTTCGACGGCGCCCAGTGCGGCGTGAACATCTCCATCGGCCAGCAGTCCTCGGACATCTTCGCCGGCGTCTCCCGGTCCCTCGAGGCCCGCGAGTACGGCTCGGCGGACGAGGTGGACGAGCAGGGCGCGGGGGACCAGGGCATCATGTTCGGCTACGCCACGGACGAGACCCCGGCGTACATGCCCATGCCCATCTACCTCGCGCACCGGCTCTCCGAGCGGCTCACCGCGGTGCGCCGGGCGGAGAACACGCCCATGCCGTACCTGCTGCCGGACGGCAAGACGCAGGTCACCATCGGCTACGCGCCCGGCCACGTGCCCACCACGGTCGAGGCCGTGGTGGTCTCCACGCAGCATCACGAGTGGGTCACGCAGGAGCAGCTGCGGGCGGACGTGGAGGAGCACGTGATCCGACCCGTCATCGAGCGCTCCGGCCTCGACACCTCCGGCATGCGGATCATCATCAACCCGGGCGGCAAGTTCGTCATCGGCGGGCCCGTGGGCGACGCCGGCCTCACCGGTCGCAAGATCATCGTGGACACCTACGGCGGCATGGCCCGGCACGGCGGCGGCGCCTTCTCCGGCAAGGACCCGTCCAAGGTGGACCGCTCCGCCGCCTACATGCTCCGCTGGGTCGCGAAGAACGTGGTGGCCGCCGGCCTCGCCTCGCGCGCCGAGTTCCAGGTGGCCTACGCGATCGGCTCGGCCCGGCCGGTGGGCCTGTACGTGGACACCTTCGGGACGGCCACGGTGCCGGAGGAGAAGATCATCGAGGCCGTGAACGCGGTGTTCGACCTGCGTCCGGCCGCCATCGTGAAGGAGCTGAACCTCCTGCGGCCCATCTACCGACGGACCGCCGCGAACGGCCACTTCGGCCGGGACGACGCCGACTTCACGTGGGAGCGCACGGACCGCGTCGAGCAGCTGCGCGCTGCCGCCGGCCTCTGATCCGGAGGCGGGCATCACGGACACGCTGTTCGCCCTCCCGGAGCCGGAGGACGCGCCCCGACTGCCGGAGCGGGCCGAGGGGTGGCCGGAGCGGCCGATCGCCCGCGTCCTGCTGGACTCGCCCGTGCCGCACCTGGACCGCGAGTTCGACTATCTCGTGCCCGTGGCCCTGGACGACCGGGCGGTCCCCGGCTCCCGCGTGTCCGTCCGCTTCGGCGGACGGGCCATGACGGGCTGGCTCGTCTCGCGGGAGCAGGAGCCGGCCACCGGCGCCCAGCTCACCGAGCTCACCGGCGTGCTCACCGCCATCCCGCCGCTGACGGAGGAGGTCCTGGCGACGGCTCGCGCGGTGGCCCGGCGCCAGGCCGGCGTCGTCACGGACGTGCTGCGGGCCGCGGTGCCCCCGCGCGTTGCGCAGGTCGAGAAGGCCGCCCTGGCGGAGGACGCGGAAACCGCCGCGGACCACCCTGTGACGCTGACCGGCACGGACGCCGAGCGCCCGGAGCCTCCCGCGGCGGAGGAGGGCCTCGTGCCCACGGTGTGGGAGTCCCTCGAGGGGGGCACCGCGTTCGTGTCCGCCGTGCTGGCCGGGGACGCCGCGCGGGCGGCCGCCGTCGTGCCCTCGCGCCTGTTCGAATGGGACGAGGCGGGCGCGCTGGCCGCTCTGGCGCGCACGGTGGCCGCCTCGGACGGCGGCGTCCTGCTGCTGGTGCCCGACCACCGCGACCTCGACCGGCTCTGCGCCGCCCTCGACGAGCACGTGGGGGAGGACGCCTACGCGCGGATCGGCTCCGAGGACGGCAACACGCCCCGGTACCGCGCCCACCTGGCCGCGCTGCGCGGCACCCGGCGCATCGTGGCCGGCACCCGGGCCGCCGTGTGGTCGCCCGTGCGCGACCTGAGGCTGGTGGTGCTCTGGGACGACGGCGACGACGCGTGGGCAGAACCCCGCGCGCCCTACTTCCACGCCCGAGAGGTCGTGTTGGAGCGGGCCCGCGCGACCGGCGCGGCGCTGCTCTTCGCCGGGCCCTCCCGGTCCGTCCCGGTGCAACGGCTCGTCGAGTCGGGCTGGCTGCTGCACCTGGGCCCCTCCCGCGCGACCCAGCGCGAGCTCGGGCCACGGGTCGTCTCCACCGCCGACGCCTGGGAGACGGCGCGCGACCCGTTCGCGCAGCGGGCGCGGCTGCCGCAGGCCGCCTGGGCCGCCGCCCGCGCCGCGCTGCTCGGGCCACGGCCGGGCCCGGTGCTCGTGCAGGTGGCCCGGGCCGGCTTCATCCCCGCCCTCGTGTGCGAACGGTGCCGCACGCCCGCCCGCTGCCGCGTCTGCGCGGGGCCGCTGGGCTTCCGCGACGCGCGGGCCGCCCGGCACGGGGAGGTGGCCTGCCGGTGGTGCGGCACCCGGGAGCGCGGCTTCCGGTGCACCGAGTGCGGCGGCACGACGCTGCGGGCCGGCGCCCGCGGCGTGGACCGCACGGCCGAGGAGCTGGGCCGGGCGTTCCCGCGCGTGCCCGTGCACGCCTCCTCGGCGCAGCACATGCTCGGCTCGGTGCCGCCCGGGCCCTCCCTGGTGGTGGCGACCGTGGGGGCCGAGCCGGCGACGCCCGACGGCTACGCGGCCGCCCTGCTGCTCGACGGGGACAGCCAGCTCCAGCGCGAGGGCCTCGACGTGCCGGGCCGCGTGCTCGCCCGCTGGCTCGCGGCCGCCTGCCTGGTCCGCCCCGCCTCCGACGGGGGCGTCGTGGTGGTCACCGCGGACGCGGGGGAGGCGGTGAACGCGCTCGTCCGACGGGACCCCGACGGCTTCGCCGCGCGCCAGGTCGCCGAGCGGCGCGAGCTGCACCTGCCTCCCGCCGGCCGCCTCGCAGAGGTCACGGGGGAGGCCGCCGCCGTCGCGGAGTACCTCGAGCTCGTGGAGGCCGCCCGCCGGGAACGGCCGGACGAGGACGTCCACGAGGATCCGCACTCGGCCCCGCTCGATGGCGGCCCGGCGCGGCTGCCCTGGATTGGGCCGGTGCCGGACCCCGCCGACGAGACCCGCTCCCGCGCCCTGCTGATCTTCCCCTACGCGGCGGCCGAGGCCACCGTCGGCGCCCTGCGCGCCGCCCGGTCCGCAGCGAGCGCTCGGCGGGAGACCGCCCCGGTGCGGGTGCGGCTCGACCCGGCCGGGGTGCTCTGAGGGGGCGGCCGGACCGACCCGCAGCCCGAGGGGCCGGAGCGCGGCGACGCCGGGGCGATGACGGCGTCAGCGGCCGGCGCGGCGGAGCCAGTCGCGGATCAACGCCGCACAGGCGGCCGGCCGCTCGTAGTGCAGCAGATGCCCGACGCCGTCGAGGACGTGCAGCTCCGCCGTGCCGCCCGCGTCGTCGATCGCCGCGGCGAGCGCCTCCTGTGCCGGCACCGAGCCCAGCGGATCCTCCCGCCCCGCGACCAGCAGCACCGGCAGGCTGAGGCGGGCGGCGACGTCGGCCACGGAGCCCGTGCTCGAGGCGCGGTACGCCTCGGAGAGCATGCGTGCGGAGGCGAAGTCCGAGAAGTGGCGCCGGTGCTGGTCATGGGTGTACGCGAGGACATCCCTGTCCCTGGTGCGGGTCATGGCGAGCGTGGTCACCCACACGACCGGCGGCGCGCCCAGCAGCAGCCGCGCCGAGCGCTCGGGCAGGCGGGCGGCGACCTCGTAGTACCCCTCGGCGACGGCCGCCAGCACCCGACTCGTCGCGGACGCCGACGCCTGCAGCGCGGGTTCGGCGATGGGGTTGAGCAGGACCAGCCGTCCCCACCGGGACGGCTCCCGGGCGACCAGCTCGGCCGCCACCGTCGTCCCGTAGGAGTGCGCGACCAGCACGGGGGTCGCCCGCAGACCCAGGGCGGCGACGACGGTGGCCACCGCGTCCGCGTGATGGGCCACGGTGTGCTCGGCGTGGGGGAAGGGCTCCGAAGCCCCGAAGCCGGGCAGCTCGATCGAGTGGATCGGATGCTCCGGGAGCGCGTCGGCCAGCAGGGCGAGGCCGTGGTGGTCCCCGCGGAAGCCGTGCACGAACACGAGCGGGGCAGCGGCCGCGTCCCCCTCGGGTGCGCCGGGCGATCCCGGCGCGGCCACCGGAACGGGGGTGTACTCCCACACGGCCACGGACGACCGGATCCCGCTGACGGGGTCCGGGACGGCCAGGGTGTGCCGGCGGGGCGTCCGGGCCGGGTGGCCCGTGAGCACGCGGGGATCGGCGGGCGCCGCGGGCGGGCGCAGCAGATCGCGCAGGCGGACGGGCGGGCCCGGGGCGGCGGACGGCGTCGGGACAGGCACGTCCCCACCCTAGCCAGGCCTTCGACCGCCGACGCCGTGGCGCCTCGTCTCCGCTGGACGCGGGGACGGGGTCCGCCGAGATGCTCGGCCTGATCGCGACCGCGGCGTGCCAGCGGGAGGGCGGCCTTGGGGTGGGCCTGAGGCCACGCTGCCCGGAACCCGGCGACGCCTGGTCCTGGCCACGATGGCGCGCGCGTGCCTACCGTACTCCGGCCCGTCCTCGGTCCCGGGGCCCGCACGGGCGCACCCCGTCCCCCACGAAAGGCCCATGCGTGCAGCACCCCGTCGCGCTCAGATCCCTGAAGATCGCCCTCGCCTTCGTCGGCCTGCTCGTCGGCGCCGGCTTCGCCACCGGCGCCGAAGTCATCCAGTACTTCGTGGGCTTCGGCTGGATCGGCGTCGTGGGCGCGGGACTGGCCGGCCTGCTCGTCACCGCCGGCGGCGCCGTCATCCTCCAGCTGGGCAGCGTGTTCCTCGCGGCCGACCACAAGGTCGTCTTCCGCAGCGTCTCGCACCCCGTGATGGCCCGGATCCTGGACGTCGTGGTGACGGTGACGCTCTTCGCGATCGGCGTCGTCATGCTCGCCGGGGCGGGCTCGACGCTCGCCCAGCAGTTCGGCTGGCCGACGTGGGCGGGCTCCACCCTGATGACCCTGCTCGTGCTCGTGACGGGCATGCTGGACGTGGAGAAGGTCTCCGCGATCATCTCCCTGATCACGCCCCTGGTGGTCGTCGCGGTCGTGGCCGGGTTCGTCCACGTCCTGGTCACCCGCGACGGCGGCTTCACCGCCCACGAGTCCCTCGCCGTCCAGGCCACCACGCCGGTGGACCCGTGGTGGCTGTCCTCGGTCAACTACTTCGGCCTCGTCGTCGTGATGGCCGTGTCCATGTGCCTCGTGATCGGCGGGTCCATCACCCACCCCCGGGAGGCGTTCCTCGGCGGCCTCACCGGTGGCCTGATGTACACCGCCCTGCTCCTGATGGCCTCCACGCTGCTCTACCTCGGCTACGCCGAGATCGGCCGCGCCGACGTCCCCATGCTGCGGCTGTTCGCCTCGATCGCGCCCTGGCTGGGCTGGGCGATGGTCGTGGTGATCTACCTGATGATCTTCAACACCGCGATCGGCATGTTCTACGCGCTGGGACGCCGCCTCACGGCCGACCGCCCGGGCCGCTACCGGCCCGTGTTCGCCGGCGTCACGCTGCTGGCCTTCGCGGTGAGCTTCGTCGGCTTCGGCGACCTGATGAACGTCGTCTACCCGGCGCTGGGCCACCTGGGGATCGTGCTCGCGCTCGTGCTCCTCGTCTGGTGGCTCACCCACCGCCGGCAGATCTCCGCCGAGTCGGGGCTGCGTCTGCGCCTGCTCGCGCTGCTCCGCCTGCGTGAGCATCCGGAGAAGACCTTCACGGCCCAGCACGCAGTGCAGCTGCAGGAGGCGGTCGGGGACTCCGTGGCGGCCCCGGACGCGGTGACGGAGGCCCTCGAGGACGAGGTCGCCCAGGTGCTCGAGGAGGACGACGCGCTCACCTCCGGAGGGGCGCGCCCCGGTCCCGACGCCGGGCCCGAGCGTCCGGCAGGCGGCAGCCACTCCGCCTGAAACCGCGTGCCCGGCCGGGCACGGCGTCTCGGAGCGGCCCTGCGGCCGGGCCGGGGCGCCGTCGCCGTAGGATGGGGTGGCCGGCCGTGCCGCCGGCCCCGTCCGCGCCGCCCGAGGGCCGGCGCCCCATCCCGACTGCGTGAGGACTCGAACCGCCGTGAGCCAGACCCCCGACAGCGCCGTGCCGGCCACCCCCAGCATCCCCGCCGACGCGGAGTACTCGTTCCGTGACGTGGAGGCCCGCTGGGCCGGGTACTGGGAGCAGGCCGGGACGTTCGCCCCGCGCGAGGACGGCTCCGAGACCCGCACCGTGGTCGACATGTTCCCGTACCCGTCGGGCGACCTGCACATGGGGCACGCCGAGGCGTTCGCGATGGGCGACGTCGTCGCGCGCCACTGGATGCAGCGCGGCTGCGACGTGCTGCACCCCATCGGCTGGGACTCCTTCGGCCTGCCGGCCGAGAACGCCGCCATCAAGCGCGACGCCCACCCGGCCGAGTGGACCTACGCGAACATCGAGACGCAGAAGCGCTCCTTCCAGCGGTACGGCATCGCCGTGGACTGGTCCCGTGAGCTGCACACCTCGGACCCCGAGTACTACCGGTGGACCCAGTGGCTGTTCCAGCAGCTGTACCGCAAGGGCCTGGCGTACCGGAAGGACTCCCCGGTCAACTGGTGCCCCCAGGACCAGACGGTGCTCGCCAACGAGCAGGTCGTGGACGGCCGCTGCGAGCGCTGCGGAACCGAGGTCACCAAGCGGACCCTGAACCAGTGGTACTTCCGCATCACCGAGTACGCGGACGCGCTGCTGGACGACATGGACCAGCTCACCGGCCACTGGCCCGAGCGCGTGCTCGCCATGCAGCGCAACTGGATCGGCCGCTCCGAGGGCGCCCACGTCGACTTCCAGGTCGAGGACGGCCCCGTCGTCACGGTCTTCACCACCCGGCCGGACACGCTGCACGGCGCGACCTTCATGGTGGTCGCCGCCGACGCGCCGCTGGCCGCCGAGCTCGCCGGCGACGACGTGCGGGCCGAACTCGAGGCGTACCGGGAGGACCTGAAGAAGGTCTCGGACATCGACCGCCAGGCCACGGACCGCCCGAAGAGCGGCGTGTTCCTGGGCCGCCACGCCGTGAACCCGCTGACCGGTGAGCGCCTGCCGATCTGGGCCTCGGACTACGTGCTGGCCGACTACGGCACGGGCGCCATCATGGCCGTGCCGGCCCACGACCAGCGCGACCTCGACTTCGCCCGCGCCATGGGGCTGCCCGTGCGCGCCGTGCTGGACACCGGCGAGGAGGACCCGGCCGTCTCCGGCGTCGCGACGACCGGCGAGGGCATCCTGGTGAACTCCGGGGAGCTCGACGGCCTGGACAAGACCGCGGCCATCGCGCGGGCCATCGAGATCGTGCAGGAGCGCGGCACCGGCCGGGGCACCACCACGTACCGGCTGCGCGACTGGCTGCTCTCCCGTCAGCGCTTCTGGGGCACCCCGATCCCCGTGGTCCACTGCCCGGACTGCGGCGAGGTGCTCGTGCCGGAGGACCAGCTGCCGGTCACCCTGCCGACCGACCTCAAGGGCGAGCAGCTCGCCCCCAAGGGCCAGTCGCCCCTGGCCGCGGCGACGTCGTGGGTCGAGGTGGACTGCCCGCAGTGCGGCGGCCCCGCGCGACGGGACACCGACACCATGGACACGTTCGTGGACTCGTCCTGGTACATGCTCCGCTACGCGTCCCCGAACGACGACGCCCGCGTCTTCGACCCCGAGGCCCTGCGCCGCTGGCTGCCCGTGGACCAGTACGTGGGCGGCGTGGAGCACGCGATCCTGCACCTGCTGTACGCCCGCTTCTTCACCAAGGCCCTGCACGACCTCGGCCTGGTGCCCTTCACCGAGCCGTTCCGCGCCCTGCTCAACCAGGGCCAGGTGCTCAACGACGGCAAGGCCATGTCCAAGTCGCTGGGCAACGGCGTGGACCTGGGCGACCAGCTGGACCAGTTCGGCGTCGACGCCGTGCGCCTGACCATGGTGTTCGCCTCGCCGCCCGAGGACGACGTGGACTGGGCCGACGTCGCCCCGGGGGCGGCCGGCAAGTTCCTGGCCCGCGCGTGGCGCCTGGCCCGCGACGTCCGCGCGACGGGCACCCCGGCCGGCACGGACCCGGCGGACGGGGCTGTGACCCTGCGCCGGGTGACGCACCGGACCGTGCACGAGGCCCAGCAGCTGCTGGACGACGGCAAGTTCAACGTGGTCGTCGCCAAGACGATGGAGCTGGTCAGCGCGGCCCGCAAGGAGATCGACGCGGGCGCCGGCGCGGCCGACCCCGCCGTCCGCGAGGCCGCCGAGGCCGTGGCCGTGCTGCTCTCCCTCGTGGCGCCGTACACGGCCGAGGACATGTGGGTGCTGCTCGGCCACGAGCCCTCCGTGGTCCGCGCCGGCTGGCCCGCGGTGGACGAGGCGCTGCTGGTCGAGGACACCGTCACGGCCGTCGTCCAGGTCAAAGGCAAGGTCCGCGACACCCTCGAGGTGCCCGCGGACATCACCGCCGAGGACCTCGAGGCGCGCGCCCGCGCGTCGCAGAAGGTGCGGAACTTCATCGGGGACGCCGAGATCGTCAAGGTGATCGTGCGCGAGCCCAAGCTCGTGAACCTGGTGATCCGCTGACCGCGTGAGACCGGCCCCGACCGGGCCGGGGGAGAGGAGGCAGGCCGTGGCGAGCATCGAGCAGTGGCGCGACGACGCGCTCGGCCGCCTGCGCTCCCGCCGCTCCCAGCTGGCCGGGCGGGCACGCTACGGGCTGCGCCCGCCCCGCCGGGACCGCACGGCCGTCGTCACGGACTCGGCCGCGGCCCTGCCCGGCGCCGTCCTCGGACACGGTCTGGCCGCCGGGATCCGCCAGGTGGCGCTGCCCGTCATGGTGGGCGAGCAGATCCACACGGAGGGCACGGACGAGCTCGCGCTGGAGCTGCCGCTGGCCCTGGCCGCCGGCACCCCGGTGCGCACCTCGCGGCCCTCGCCGGGCGCGTTCCGGACGGCCTACGCCGAGCTGGCCCGCGCCGGCTACGCACGCATCCTCTCCGTCCACCTGTCCGGCGAGCTCTCCGGCACCGTGGAGGCCGCGCGCCTGGCCGCCGCAGACGCCGAGCGCCCGGTGACCGTGGTGGACTCGCGCACCGTGGGCTTCGCGCTGGGCATGGCCGTGGTGGACGCCGCCGTGGACGCGGGGGTGGGCATGCCCGTGGCCCGCATCCGCGAGCGGCTCGAGGCCACCGTGGACTCCAGCCACGTGCTGTTCACGGTGCCCAGCCTCGAGCAGCTGCGCCGGGGCGGGCGGATCAGCGGGCTGGCCTCGCTGCTGGGCACGCTGCTGCAGGTGCGCCCCGTCATGGCCGTCGACGACGGCGCGATCGGCCTGGTCGACCGCCCGCGGTCCGCGGCCCGGGCCGTCGACCGGCTCGTGGAGCTCGCGACCGAGCGGGCCGGCGGGGACCCGGTGCGGATCGCCGTGCACGCGTACGGCGACCCCGAGACGGCCGGGCAGCTCGCGGAGCGGCTCCAGCCGATCTCCACCACCCCCGTGCCCGTCGTCGAGCTGCCCGCCGTGCTCGCCGCGCACCTGGGCCTGGGCGCCCTGGGTGTGGTGATCTGCCCGCTGGAATCGCCCACGGGGGGCTCGGGGGACTGAGGCCGCCCGTGCGGGAGCGCTGAGGAGACGGGCGCGTCCGTTCCTGCACACCGCCCTGGAGCGCGGTGGCGATCCCCAGGCCGGGTGCGGGACGCGCCCGGCTCAGACGCGGGGACGCAGACTGCCCGCATGAGCCCCAGCCACCGCCTCTGCGACGATCCGCCCGCCTTCGCCCCGGACCCCGCGCCCTCGGCCGTCCCCGACGTCGACACAGCCGGCCCGCACGCCGCGTCCCGGTGGGAGCGCACCCCGCCTCGGGGCCCGGTGCTGCGGTGGCGGCCGGCCCTGCTGGCGGTCACGGTGCTGCTCGTCGCCGCCGCGGCCTGGTGGGCGGTGGCCTGGTTGACCACCCCGGCGCCGCCTTCGGCGATCCCGGCGGCCGCGGCCGGTGCGGGCATCCCGCAGACCGACGCTCCCTCCACCGCCCCGTCGGCGGCGGGCACCGACGCGCGGACGCCGGAGGCGGGGCCGTCGGGGGAGACGTCCGGCCCCGCCGGGTCCACCCCGCTGCGGGTGCACGTGGTGGGCGAGGTCGCCCGGCCGGGTGTGGTCAGCCTCGCGCCGGGCTCCCGGGTGGCCGACGCCGTGCGCGCCGCCGGCGGCACGACCCGGCACGCCCGGGCGGAGCGCATCAACCTCGCGGCCCCGCTGGACGACGGCCAACAGGTCCTCGTCCCCTCCGCCCACACGCCGCAGGACGCCCTGGACCGGGTGGCCGGGGCCGCGCAGGCGCAGCCCACGCCGACCACGGGCGGGGCCGGTGCCGGAGGCGAGCCGGGCGGCGCTGAGTCCGGCGACACCGTGGACCTGAACACCGCCGACGCCACGGAGCTGCAGACCCTGCCCGGCGTCGGCCCCGCCACGGCGGAGAAGATCATCGCCCACCGCGAGACGGTCGGCCCGTTCACCGGCCTGCAGGACCTGGACGCGGTGCCCGGCATCGGCCCGGCCACGCTCGACCGGCTGCGTGACCACGTCTCGTGGTGAGCCCGGCCCCGGGTCCGTCCAGCGATCCCGTGGACCGCCGCGCCCGCCACCGCGAGGTGCCCGGCCCGCTCGACGCCCGGTGGGTGCCCGCCCTGCTCGCCTGCCTGACCCTCGGGATCCTCGGCGTCGGCTGGGACGCCCCGGCCCGCTCGGCGGCGGCCCTCACCGGGTTGGCCGTCGCCGCGGCCGCCGTCCTGGGGGCCGCCCGCTCGACCGGTCGGATACGGGGCGTGGCCACCGCGACGGCGCTGGCCGGCGTGGCCGCGGCCCTGATGCTGCAGCACTCGGCCGGGCCCGCCGCCGCGGCCGAGGGCAGCGGCTGGACCGGCGCGGTGCACGCCGGCTCGCCGCTGCGGCTCGAGCTGACCCTGGACGGGCCCGCCACCCGGAGCGAGGCGACCTTCGGCCCGCGCTGGAGCGTTCCCGTGCGGGTCGAGACGTTCGGTCACCCGCCACGGGCCCCCGAGGCCGCCGTGACGGCCCGACTCACGGGCGGGGGCCCACCGCCCGCGACGATCGCCGCGCCGTCGGACGGGACGGCGGCCCCCGGCGGCGGGCCGGGATCGCGGGTGTGCGTGGTGGCCCGGCCGTCGAGGTCCGGTTCCACCGTGTTCCTGGCCGCCGCGGCCGTCCCGCAGCCGGGTCCCTGCCCCGGCGGGGCGGAGACGGCAGGCGGGGCCACCGGCGGCGACCCGGGCCCGCCGCGGCGGGAGGCGCTGCGCGCCGCATTCCGTCAGTCCGCGGAGGGCACGGTCGGCGCGGCGCCGGAGCTCATCCCGGGGCTGGTGCTGGGCGACCGCTCCGCCCAGGGGCCCGCCCTCGACGACGCCATGAAGGCCTCGGGCCTGTCGCACCTGTCTGCCGTGTCCGGGGCCAACGTGGCCATGATCCTCGGCGCGGTCGCGATCACCCTGCGCTGCGCGCGGGTGCACCGGGCGGTGGTCCTCAGCGCCGGGCTGGCGGTCCTCGGGGTGTTCGTGGTCGTCGTGGGACCGGAGCCGTCCGTGCTCCGGGCAGCCGTGATGGGCGCTCTCGGAGCCCTCGCGGTGTTCTTCGGCCGCGCGCGGCAGGCGTTCGGACTCCTGACGGTGGGCGGCACGGCCCTGCTCGTCGCGGTGCCGGCCCTCGCCGTGGAACCGGCCTTCCACCTCTCCCTGGCGGCGACCGCGGGCATCGTCCTGGGCGGCGCGCCCCTCGACCGTGCGCTGCACGCCGGGCTCGGCCGGGTGCTGCCCGACGTCGTGGCGCGGTGGCTCTCGGCGTCGCTCGCGGTGACCGTGGCCGCCCACCTGGCCTGTCAGCCGATCATCCTGTCCATGACGGGCGAGGTGTCGGCCTACGCGGTGCCGGCCAATCTGCTGGCCGCCCCGGCCGTGCCGCCCGTGACCGTCCTGGGCACCCTCGCCGCGGCCCTCGCCCTGCCCGCGCCGGGGATCGCCGCCGCCCTCGTGGCCGTGATCCAGTGGCCCGCGGCCTGGATCGGGTGGGTCGCCCACACCAGCGCCTCGCTGCCCGGGGCGCTGCGTCCGTGGCCGGCCGGGGCCCTCGGTGCCGGGCTGGGCGTCCTGCTGGTGGCCGCGACGCTCCTCGGATTCGCCGCCGTGCTCCTGCTCGAACGACGCCGGGCCGCCCCGGTGCGGCGTGTCGGCCGCAGCGCGCCGCGGACCCGCGAGCGCCTCCCCGCCCTGGTCGTGCTCGCCGCCGCGCTGGCCGCGGCCACCACGGGTGCGGTCGGGGCGGTCCTCGTGCCGCGGGCCTCGGGCGCGGCCCCGCCGGACTGGGCGGTGGCGTTCTGCGACGTCGGCCAGGGGGACATGGCCGTGTTCCGGTCCGGCCCGCACGCGGGGGTCGTCGTCGACGTCGGGCCCGAGCCGGGGCTCGCTCGTCGCTGCCTCGACGACCTCGACGTCGACCGGGTGGACGCCGTGCTGCTCACCCACCTGCACGCCGACCACGCCGGGGGACTGGCCGGCGTTGTCGACCGCGCCTCCCCCGGGGCGGTGCACTACGCGACCCGGGACGCACCGGGGCAGGGCAGGGGAGGGCGCGGCGGGGAGGCGGAGGGCGTCGACCCGCCCGCCGACGCGGCACGGCTCCGCACCGGCGCGACGGGCACGGCCGGGCCGGTGCGGTGGCACGTGCTGCTCGCCGACGCGCGGGCCCCCGAGGAGAACGACGCCTCCGCCCAGGTGCTGGTCACCGTCGAGAGCGGGGCCGGTCCGGTCACGACGCTGGTCACCGGCGACATGGAGGAGGACGCCTCCGCGGCGTGGGTCGCGGGGCGCCGGTCCGATGCCGCCGCACCGCCGCACGTGGACGTGCTCAAGGTCGCCCACCACGGCGCGCGCAACGGTGGGACGGCCGTGCCGCGCGCCGTCGGCGCCCGCCTGCACGTGGTCTCCGTGGGCGCCGACAACCCGTACGGACACCCCCACCGGGCCACGGTGGACGCGCTCGGCCGCCTCGGGCCGGTGGCCCGCACGGACCTGCACGGCACGCTGGCCCTCACGGCTGCGGACGGCCCCGACCCCGACGGCGCGCCCGAGATCGCGGCTCACACCGTCCGCCCGCCCTCGAGCGTCCGCACCGGACCCTAGGATGGGACGCATGTCCGCCGCCCGCAGCCCCCGTTCCGGCCGAGCCGGCCGCACCGACCCGCTGGCCTGGCGGCGAGCCGAGCCCGCCCCGCTCATGCTCCTCAAGGGGCCCGAGGACCATGCCGCCCGCTGGGTGACGGACCGCGTGACCCAGGCTCTGCGCGAGCGCCACGGCCAGCTGGAGATCCACCGGCTCCGCGCGGGGGAGTACCAGCCCGGCCAGCTGGCCACCGCGGCCAGCCCGTCCCTCTTCGCCGAGCCCACCCTCATCACGGTCGAGGGCCTCGAGGCCATGAACGACGCGTTCCTCGAGGACGCCCTGCGCCTCGTCCAGCAGGGCCCGGGCGCGGAGGACGTCACGCTCGTGCTGCGCCACACCGGCGGCAACCGCGGCAAGAAGCTGCTGGACGCCGTCGCCCAGGCCGGCACGGTGGTCGAATGCGTGCCGCTGAAGAAGGACGAGGAGCGGCTGGCCTTCGTGCAGGCCGAGTTCCGCGACCGGCGTCGACGCATCGACGAGGAGGCGGCCCGCGCGCTCATCCGCGCCACCGGCGCCTCGCTCACGGAGCTCGCGGCCGCGTGCGCCCAGCTCGTCGACGACACCGAGGGCGTCGTCACCGTCGAGACCGTGGACACCTACTACAGCGGCCGCGTGGAGGCCACGAGCTTCGCGGTGGCCGACGCGGCGCTCGAGGGGCAGGCGGCGAGGGCCGTGTCCCTCGTGCGGCACGCGATGGCCACCGGCGTGCACCCGGTGATGATCACCGCGGCGCTCGCGCTCAAGGCGCGGCAGGTGGCACGGATGATCGACGCCCGCCGGCCCGCCGCCGAGCTGCCGTCCCTGCTCGGGGTGGCCCCGTTCCAGGTGCGCTACATCCAGCAGGCGGCGCGGCACTGGACGGCGGCCGGCATCGCGCAGGCCGTGGAGTGGATCGCCCAGGCCGACGCCGAGGCCAAGGGCGCCTCCCGCAACCCGGAGTTCGCCGTCGAGCGCGCGGTCATCCGCGTGGCCACCGCCGTCAGCCGCTGACGGCGCCGCCGGACGGCACGCGACGGGGGCAGCCCGGACACGACGCGGCCCCCGCACCGATCGCTCGGGGCGGGGGCCGCGGTCACAGCCGGGGGGCGTGGATCAGCCGAGGAGGGCCTTCACGCGGGCGGCGATGCCGGACTTGCGGTTCGCGGCCTGGTTCTTGTGGATGACGCCCTTCGAGGCGGCCTTGTCCAGCTTGCGGGAGGCGGTGCGCAGCGCGGCGGCGGCGGCCTCGGCCTCGCCGGCGGCGACGGCCTTGTCCACGGCGCGGATGGCGGTCTTCAGCTCGGACTTCACCGCGACGTTGCGCTGGCGCGCCTTCTCGTTGGTGAGGATGCGCTTCTTCTGGGACTTGATGTTAGCCAAATCGGGTCCTTCGTCGTCGGCGGCGCGGACGAGGGTCCGGGCGCCGCATGAACAGGGGGTCGTGGAGGGTGCCCGGATCCGTGGACTGAGCGGCGTGGGGAACACCGATGATGACCCGTTCCGGGGGTGCCCGTCGACCGGCGGACACAATGCGGACGATCCTACCACCCAGACCCTGCGATCCGCGCGGCGGACTCAGCGCCCCCGCCGCCGGGCGCGGGCCAGCGCGGCCGTGACCCGGTCGAAGGCCGCCCGGTCCAGGACGCCGCCCTCCCGGCGCACCGCGGCCGGATCCACGCGGACCACCCGGTCCAGCTTCGCCTCCGAGGCGCGGCCGGACCGGTCCCAGGCGCCCGCGCCCACGTTCACGTAGTCCTCGTCCCGGGCCAGGGCGTTGTTCCGGTCCCGGCTGGTCAGCATGAGCCCGAGCAGGTGCGCCCCGTCCCGGCCGATCAGGAGCACGGGGCGGTCCTTGCCCCGGCCGTCCATCTCCTCGTACGGCACCCAGGTCCACACGACCTCGCCCGGCCCGGCCGTCGGCCCGGGCACGGGCGCGTACTCGACGCGGACGGTCCCGGTGAAGTCCGGCAGGGACGCGTGGCGGCCGGTGTCCTGTCGCCGGGGCCGGCGCTCCTGCCCGGGCCCGGGCATCGGCCACGAGTCGGTGGGCTCCGTGGGGTCCCACGCGGGCCCGGGAGGCCCGGGCGGGCCCGGGAAGGGTGACGGGCCGCTCCGGTCGCCGGCCCGTCGACCGGCCTCGGAGGCGGCTCGACGCGGCCGGGCGTCGTCGCGGAGGGCGCCGATCAGGCGTGCCGTCCGGCGGCCGAGGGACAGGGCGCGATGCAGGTCGAAGGCCATGGGCGTGAATCTAGTGGACGCGCGGGCCCGGCGTCCGGGTCGGGTCGGCGGCGGGACATGAGAGACTAGGCGGTCAGAGTCCCGTCCCCGTCACCCGTAGAGGAAGTGCCCGTGTCGCCCCTGGCGTCGAACCCCCCGGTGCCCGCTGCCACCGACCCCTCGGTGATCCGCAACTTCTGCATCATCGCCCACATCGACCACGGCAAGTCCACGCTGGCGGACCGCATGCTGCAGGCCACCGGCGTCGTGCAGCCCCGCGACATGAAGGCCCAGTATCTGGACCGCATGGACATCGAGCGTGAGCGCGGCATCACCATCAAGTCCCAGGCCGTGCGCATGCCCTGGTCCGTGGACGGGGTGGACTACGCCTTGAACATGATCGACACCCCCGGGCACGTGGACTTCACCTATGAGGTCTCCCGCTCGCTGGCCGCGTGCGAGGGCGCGATCCTGCTGGTGGACGCCGCCCAGGGCATCGAGGCCCAGACCCTGGCGAACCTCTACCTCGCCATGGAGCACGAGCTGGAGATCATCCCCGTGCTCAACAAGATCGACCTGCCCGCCGCGGATCCGGACCGCTACGCGGCCGAGCTGGCCTCCCTGATCGGCTGCGAGCCCGAGGACGTGCTGCGCGTCTCCGGCAAGACGGGCGTCGGCGTCGAGGAGCTGCTGGACCGCGTGGTCCGCGCCGTCCCCGGCCCGGAGGGGGACGCGGACGCCCCGGCCCGCGCGATGATCTTCGACTCCGTGTACGACACCTACCGGGGCGTCGTCACGTACGTGCGCGTCGTGGACGGCCGGCTCTCCCCGCGGGAGAAGGTCCGCATGATGTCCACGGGCACCACCTACGAGCTCCTCGAGATCGGCGTCTCCTCCCCGGAGCCCGTGCCCACCAAGGGCCTGGCCGCGGGCGAGGTGGGCTACCTCATCACCGGCGTGAAGGACGTGCGTCAGTCCAAGGTGGGCGACACGGTCACCAACCACGCCCACCCGGCGGAGCAGTCCCTGGGTGGCTACGAGGACCCCAAGCCCATGGTGTTCTCGGGTCTGTACCCCATCGACGGCTCGGACTATCCCGTGCTGCGTGACGCCCTGGACAAGCTCAAGCTCAACGACGCCGCGCTCGTCTACGAGCCGGAGACCTCGGTCGCGCTGGGCTTCGGCTTCCGCGTCGGCTTCCTCGGTCTGCTGCATCTGGAGATCGTGCGCGAGCGCCTCGAGCGCGAGTTCGACCTCGACCTCATCTCCACCGCGCCCAACGTGGTCTACGAGGTCACCCGGGAGGACCGTGAGGTCGTCACCGTGACCAACCCCTCCGAGTTCCCCGAGGGCAAGATCCTCGAGGTGCGCGAGCCCATGGCCTCGGCCACGATCATCGTGCCGGCCGAGTTCATCGGCGCCGTCATGGAGCTGTGCCAGGCCAAGCGCGGCAATCTCAAGGGCATGGACTACCTCTCCGAGGAACGCGTGGAGATCCGCTACTGGATCCCGCTGGCCGAGATCGTGTTCGACTTCTTCGACCAGCTCAAGTCCCGCACCAAGGGGTACGCCTCGCTGGACTGGAAGGCCGACGGCGACCAGGTCGCCGACCTCGTCAAGGTGGACATCCTGCTCCAGGGCGAACAGGTGGACGCGTTCTCCTCGATCACCCACAGGGACAACGCCTACGCGTACGGCGTGATGATGACGGGCAAGCTCAAGGAGCTGATCCCGCGCCAGCAGTACGAGGTGCCGATCCAGGCCGCCATCGGCTCGCGCATCATCGCCCGCGAGAACATCCGCGCGATCCGCAAGGACGTGCTCTCCAAGTGCTACGGCGGCGACATCTCCCGCAAGCGCAAGCTGCTCGAGAAGCAGAAGGAGGGCAAGAAGCGCATGAAGATGGTCGGCCGGGTGGAGGTCCCGCAGGAGGCCTTCATCGCCGCCCTGTCCTCGGACGGCGCCGGCGCCGACCAGGCGGCGAAGAAGTAAGTGCCCGCCCTGCCCCTCGGCGAGCCCGTCCCCGACGACGGCCGGCTGCCGGCCGACGTCGGGCAGCGGGTGCGCGCGGCCGCCCGCGACGGCGCGGCGCGCACCTTCAGCCTGTACGTCCACGTGCCGTTCTGCACGGTGCGCTGCGGCTACTGCGACTTCAACACGTACACGGCCGTCGACCTCGGCCCCGGCGCGGGTCGCGGCGACTACTGGGAGTCGGCGGTCGCGGAGCTGGACTTCGCCGCGGACGTGCTCGCGTCCTCGGACGTGCCCGCCCGCCCGCTGCACACGGTGTTCTTCGGCGGCGGCACGCCCACGCTCCTGCCGGCCGCGGACCTCGTGCGCATCCTCCAGGCGGCGGTGGACCGGTTCGGGATCGCGCCCGGCGCGGAGGTGACCACCGAGGCCAACCCGGACACGATCACCCCGGAGTACGCCCGCCAGCTCGCGGCCGGCGGCTTCACCCGTCTCTCCCTGGGCATGCAGTCCGCGATGCCGCACGTGCTCGCCACGCTCGAGCGCACCCATCGGCCCGAGTCCGTCCCCGCCGCCGTCGCCGCGGCCCGCGAGGCCGGCCTGGAGGTGTCCCTGGACCTGATCTACGGGACCGCGGGGGAGTCCCTCGCCGACTGGCGGGCCACGCTCGAGGCCGCCGTCGCCCTGGCCCCGGACCACGTGAGCGCGTACTCGCTGATCGTGGAGGAGGGCACCAAGCTCGGGGCCCAGGTGGCCCGCGGCGAGGTGGCGGACGTGGACCCCGACGACCAGGCGGACAAGTACCTGCTCGCCGAGGAGCTGCTCGGCGCCGCCGGCTACCGCTGGTACGAGGTGTCCAACTGGGCGCGCGACCCGCAGGGCTCCGGCGTCCACCGTGCGCGGCACAACGTGGCGTACTGGGAGGACCAGGACTGGTGGGGGATCGGCCCGGGTGCGCACTCGCACCTCGCCGGGGTCCGGTTCTGGAACGCCAAACACCCCGCCGCCTACGCGCAGCGGCTGGCCACGGGGGTCACCCCCGCCGTCGGCCGCGAGCGGCCCGACGCCGACGCGCGGCGCCTCGAGCGCATCATGCTCGCGGTGCGCACGGTGGGCGGGCTCCCGACCGCGGAGCTCGTCTCGGAGACGCCGGGGGAGGCCGCGCGGATCCGTGGGGCGATCGCCGAACTCATCGCCGCGGGCCTGCTGGACGGGCGCGCCGCCGTCGACGGCCGCATCGTCCCCACGCTCGAGGGGCGGCTGCTCAACGACGCGATCGTCCGGGCGCTGGCCGGCTTCTGACCGGCCGGCCCCGGGTCAGCGCAGGATGCGCAGGTTGAACGGGTACCGGAACGGACGGCCCTTGGACACGTGCGAGGCGCCCATCACGCCGTAGGCCGCCATGGCGGCCCACGTGAGCGCGCCGAGGATCGCGAAGATCGGGCCGACCACCGGCAGCAGGGACAGGAAGAAGAACAGGAGCGTGATGAGCGTGGGCGGCCCGGAGAAGTTCAGGGCCTCGCGCGACTCCTGCGAGGTGAACGGGCCGCGGTCGCGGTAGAGCAGCCACACGACCAGCGGGCCGAGCACGCCGAACGCCAGACTGAGGTGGGCCAGCGCCGCGCGGTCACGGTCCTGCTTCGCCGTGAGCGGGGCGCCGCGGCCGCCGGCCGAGACGAGCCAGGCGGGCGGGCCGTGGCCGGTGCGGCCGGCGTCGGGCTGCGCGCGGGTGTTCACGAGGGGCTCCTCCTGGATCGCGGGACCCGCGCGCCGGGGACCGGGCGCAGGGCATGGGCCAGCATAGCGCGGGCGGGCGGGGGCCGCGCCGAGATCAGTGCTCGGGTGCGGCGGTGAGGAAGTCGATGAGCTCCTCCACGCGGCCAAGCAGGGACGGCTCGAGGTCCGCGTACGTGGTGACGTGGGAGAGCAGCCGCTTCCACCCCAGCCCCGTGGCCTCCTTGCTCCCGTGCGGCCAGCCCAGTCCCCGCAGGATCCCCGTCTTCCAGTCCTGCCCCTTCGGCACGACGGGCCACGCGGGGATGCCGAGGACGGAGGGCTTGATGACCTGCCAGACGTCCACGTAGGGGTGACCGAGGATGAGCACGTTGCCCGCGGCCCCCGGCACGCGCATGGCCTCGGCCGCGAGGCGCTCCTCCTTGGACCCGGTGACGAGATGGTCCACGAGGATCCCGAGCCGGCGCCGCGGACCGGGGGCGAACGCACGGATCGCCCCGGCGAGGTCGTCCACGCCGTGCAGGGGCTCCACGACGATGCCCTCGAGGCGCAGGTCCTCGCCCCACACCTTCTCCACCAGCTCGGCGTCGTGCACGCCCTCCACCCAGATGCGAGAGGCGCGGGCGGTGCGGGCCCGCGCCCCCTCGACCCGTCGCGAGCCGGAGGCGGTGCGGGCCGGCGCCGCCGGGGCCGCGGCGGTCGGGGGGACCAGGGTCACGGGCTCGCCGTCGATCCAGAAGCCGCCGCCGAGGGGGAAGCCGCGGCGCACGCCGCGGCGGTCCTCCAGGACCACCACGTGCACGCCGCCGGAGCGCTCGATGCCGATCACGGCCCCGGTGAACCCGGAGGCCACGTCCTCGACCACCGTGCCGGGGGTGGCGGGCACATCGGGGACGGTCCGGGCGGGGCGGCGCGTCAGGTCGTCGTGGCCCGCGGGGCCCCAGCTGCTCCAGTCCATGGGAGAGCACGGTAGCAACGGGGGCGGGCGATCACCGTGAGCGAAGCCGTGCGGGCCGGTCGGGTCGTCCCCCGGGTCGGACGGTAGCATTGGCACTTGACCCGCCGGAGTGCCAGCCAGGGGCACCTCCGGGGTCGCCCCGGATCCCGACGGACCAGAGGAGGACCGAGATGTCGGAGCAGCCCCGCCGCCTGCAGGTGCTCCAGGCGATCGTGGAGGACTACGTGGCGCTGCGCGAGCCCGTGGGCTCCAAGGCGCTCGTGGAACGGCACGCCCTGGGCGTGTCCTCCGCGACCGTGCGCAACGACATGGCTGCGCTCGAGGAGGAGGGCCTCATCGTGGCCCCGCACACCTCCGCCGGGCGCGTCCCCACGGACAAGGGCTACCGCGTGTTCGTCGACCGCCTCTCCGAGGTGAAGCCGCTGTCCCCGGCCGAGCGCCGGGCCGTGCGGACCCTGCTGGACCCGGAGACGGACACCGAGCACATGATGGAGTCCACGGTGCGCCTCCTGGCCCAGCTGACCCAGCAGGTCGCCGTCGCGCAGTTCCCCCACGAGGACGGCTCCACGATCCGCCACCTCGAACTGGTCTCCCTCGCGCCCACGCGCGTGCTCGTGGTCCTCATCCTGTCCACGGGGCGGGTGGACCAGCGGCACGCCGTGCTGGACCGTCCGGTCGACGAGGCGGAGCTGTCCGTGCTCCGCGGCCTCCTGCTGGACGCCCTGCTGGGGCTCGGTCCGGTGCAGGCGGCCACCGTGGTGGACGACGTCGTCACCCGGGTCCGCCCGGAGCACCGGCAGTCCGCCGCCCTCGTGGCCGCGGCCGTCCAGGACCTCCTCGAGGCCGGCCGGGAGGACCGCATTGTGCTGGCCGGCACCGCCAACCTGGCCCGCTCCCCGGGGGACTTCGGCGCGTCCATCGGGCCGATCCTGGAGGCGCTCGAGGAGCAGGTGGTGCTGCTGCGCCTGCTCACGGAGATGGAGCAGGACGCCCACGGGGTGTCCGTGCGGATCGGCTCCGAGAACGCCGGATCGCTCGCGGACACCTCGGTGGTCGCAGCCGCCTACGGCCCCGGCGCCGTGGCGAAGGTCGGCGTCATCGGTCCGACCCGGATGGACTACCCGGGCACCATGGCCGCCGTCCGGGCGATCGCCCGCTATCTCTCCCGCATCCTGACCACCTGACGCGCCTCCGCGCGTCCTGGCGGGCCCCGTCCCGCATCGCCCCACGTCCCGCTCTCCCCGAGAGGAATCCCCACCGTGACCGACCACTACGAGACGCTCGGCGTCAGCCGTGACGCCAGCACCGAGGAGATCCGCCGCGCCTACCGCAAGCTCGCGCGCACCCACCACCCGGACGTCAACCCCGACCCGGAGGCGGCCGAGCAGTTCAAGCGCATCTCCCACGCCTACGAGGTGCTCTCGGACGAGGGCCGGCGTCGGGCCTACGACACGACGGGCAACGAGAACGGCCAGGCCGGCTTCCCGGGCGGCTTCGGCGGGGCGGGCGGCTTCGGGGGCTTCGCCGACATCTTCGAGACCTTCATGAACGCCGCCGGCCAGGGCGGCCGCGGCGGCCCCGCCAGCCGCGCCCGCCGCGGCCAGGACGCCCTGGTGACCGCGCGGATCGACCTGCGCGACGCCGTCTTCGGCGGCGAGCAGACGATCGAGCTGGACACGGCCGTGCGCTGCGAGCGGTGCGAGGGCTCGTGCTGCGAGCCCGGCACCCAGCCGGAGACCTGCCAGACCTGCCACGGCCACGGCATGATCCAGCGCCCCGTGCGGTCGCTGCTGGGCACCGTCATGGCCACCGAGGCCTGCCCCGCCTGCCAGGGGTTCGGCACCGTCATCCCGACGCCCTGCCACGAGTGCGACGGGCAGGGCCGCGTCCGCACCCGGACGCCGCTGACCCTGCGCATCCCCGCGGGCGTGGACGACGGCACCCGCATCCACCTCGCCGGCCGCGGCGAGGCCGGCCCGGGCGGCGGCCCGAACGGCGACCTCTACGTGGAGATCGCGGTCCGCCCGGACGAGACCTTCCGCCGCGAGGGCGACCACCTGGCCACCACCGTGACCGTCCCCATGGCCGCCGCGGCCCTGGGCACCACCGTCACGCTGGACACCCTGGACGGCAAGCAGTCCCTCAGCCTGGACCCGGGCGTGCAGTCCGGCCACGTCGAGGTCCTCCACGGCCTGGGCGTCGGTCGCCTGCGCGGGCAGGGCCGTGGCGACCTCAAGGTGGACGTGGTGGTCACCACGCCCACCGACCTGGACGACGAGCAGCGCCAGCTCCTGGAGCGCCTGGCCGAGGTGCGCGGCGAGGAGGTCGTGCACGGCGCACCCCAGGCCAAGGGCATGTTCGCCCGGCTGCGGGAGAACCTGAGGAACCTGTGACCGCCCCCCTGTTCCACCTCGAGCCGGGCGCCCTGGCCGGCGCGAGCGCGGGCGCGGAGGTCGTCTTCGACGGCGCCGAGGCCCGGCACGCCGCCGCGGCCATGCGCCTGGCCCCCGGGGAGGCCGTGCTCCTGGCCGACGGGTCGGGCACGCTCGGCCACGGCACCGTGCTCGCGGCCGCCCCGGACGCGGTGTCCGTGCGGCTGGACGCGGTGGCGGAGGAGCCGGCGCCCACCCCGGCGCTCGTGCTCGTCCAGGCCCTCGCCAAGGGCGACCGGGACCTCATGGCGGTCCAGGCCGCCGTCGAGCTCGGCGTGGACGCCGTGGTGCCCTGGGAGGCGGAGCGCTCGATCGTCCGCTGGAAGGGCCCCAAGGCCGCCAAGGCCCGCCAGAAGTGGGCGGACACGGCCCGCGCGGCCGCCAAGCAGGCGCGTCGCGCCCGGGTGCCCGCGGTCCGGGACCACGTCTCCGGGACGGCGGTCGCCGGGCTGGCCTGGGACGACGACGGCGGCCGGCTCGTCCTCGTACTGCACGAGGACGCGGAGCACGGGGTGTCCGCGGTGCCGGCGGAGCGACTCTCCGCGGCCGTCGAGATCGCCGTCGTCGTGGGCCCCGAGGGCGGGATCGGCCCGGCCGAGCTCGAGGCCTGCGTGGCCGCGGGGGCCGTGCCGGTGCGGCTCGGCCCGCACGTGCTGCGCGCCTCCACGGCCGGCCCCGCCGCCCTCGCCGTGCTCCAGCACCGGCTCGGCCGCTGGTGAGCCCCGGCAGGACGGCGCGCCGACGCCTAGACTGGTCGGGATGTCCCGCCCCCGCGACCCCGAGGTGATCCGCCCCATCGTGACCGTGCCCCCCACGACCCCGACCCCGCCCGCCACCGCGCACGAGGGGGTCGCGTTCGAGTCCGCCGACCTCATGGTCCGCACGCTCGGACCGCAGGACGCCCTGCTGCGGATCCTCGGCGGCGTGTTCCCCACCGTGGACGTCACGGTCCGCGACCAGCGGCTGGACCTGGCCGGGCCGGTGGCCGAGGTGGCCACGGTGCGGCGCGTCGTCGAGGACCTGCGCTCGATCGCCCGCCGCGACCAGGCCGTCACCCCCGAGGTGATGGGCCAGGTCGTCCACCACGTCCGCGACGCCGCCACCGGGCGCGGCGCGGGTCAGCTGCACCTGGACTCGATCCTCTCGGGCCGGGGCCGCCGCATCCGCGCGAAGACCCTGCACCAGCAGGACTACGTGGAGGCGATCGACCGCTCCACCGTCGTCTTCGGCATCGGCCCGGCCGGCACCGGCAAGACCTACCTGGCGATGGCCAAGGCGGTGCAGGCGCTGCAGGCCAAGGAGGTCAACCGGATCATCCTCACCCGCCCGGCCGTCGAGGCCGGCGAACGGCTCGGCTTCCTGCCCGGCGGGCTCTCCGAGAAGATCGACCCGTACCTGCGCCCCCTGTACGACGCGCTGCACGACATGATCGAGCCCGAGTCGATCCCGCGGCTGATGGAGGCCGGGACCATCGAGGTCGCCCCGCTGGCGTACATGCGCGGCCGCACCCTGAACGACGCGTTCGTGATCCTCGACGAGGCCCAGAACACCACCGGCGAGCAGATGAAGATGTTCCTGACCCGCCTCGGCTTCGGTGCGCGCATGGTCGTCACGGGCGACACCTCGCAGGTGGACCTGCCGCGCGGCACCCAGTCCGGCCTGGCCCAGGCCGTCGAGGTGCTCGAGGGGATCGAGGGACTGGAGATGGTCCGCTTCGACTCCTCGGACGTGGTCCGGCACTCGCTGGTGAGCGCCATCGTGGACGCCTACGACGCCGCCCGCGGCCCCGCGGAGCGGTCCCAGAAGCGAGGAGGGGCCCGCCGTGGCCGTTGAGATCCTGAACGAGTCGGGGATCGAGGTCCCCGAGGACGCGCTGCTGCGCATGGCCCGGCACGTGTACGCGCGCCTGCACGTCCACGAGCGCGCCGAGACGGCCGTGACCGTCGTGGACGCCGCACGCATGGCCGAGCTGCACGAGGAGTGGATGGACCTGCCCGGGCCCACCGACGTGATGAGCCTGCCCATGGACGAGCTGACCCCCGGCTCGCCCGAGGCGCCGGCCGAGGGCGTGCTCGGCGACGTCGTGCTCTGCCCCGAGGTCGCCGCCGAGCAGGCGGCGCGCGGCGGGCACTCCCGTGACGACGAGCTGCTCCTGCTGCTCACCCACGGCATGCTCCACCTGCTCGGGTACGACCATCTCGAGGACGCCGAGCGCGAGGAGATGTTCACGCTCCAGGATCGGCTCGTCTCCGAGGTCCTGGGGCGGCCCGCCCCGGCCCCCACCGTCGAGGATTGACGGCACCGCCCATGCTGACGCCCGCCGTCCTCTTCGCCCTGTTCCTGGTCTTCCTCGGCCTGACCTGGACGCTGTCCCTGGCCGAGTCCGCGTTCTCCTACCTCTCCCGGCGGGACGCGGAGGACATCGTCCGCGAGCAGCCCGGCTCCAAGGTCCTGGAGATCGCCCGCGAGCGGGAGAGCCACCTCGGGGCCCTGCGGGTCTGGCGCTTCGTCGCCGAGGCCCTGTCGGCCGTCTGCCTGACCGCGGCCGCCGACGCGGTGGTGGACGACACGTGGCTCACCGTGGCGATCGCCGCGGTCGTGCTCGTGGGCGTGGCCGCCCTGCTGGGCGTCTGGAGCCCGCGGCCGATCGGCTCCCGCAACGAGGCCGCCGTCGCCCGCCGCCTCGGCGGGCTCGTGTGGGTGCTCCGCCGGGCCCTGGGCCCGCTCGCCGCCCGCCTGGACCGGGACCGGCGCCGTCGCGAGGTCGAGCCGGAGGACGAGGACGACTTCCAGGAGCGCCACCTGCGCGAGTTCGTCGCCCGCGCCCACGACGCGGACGTGCTCGCCGACTCCGAGGCGGAGCTGATCCAGTCGGTGTTCTCCATGAACGACACCATCGTCCGCTCCGTCATGGTGCCGCGCACCGACGTCGTCACGATCGACGCCGACCACACGCTCGGCCAGGCCATGGCCCTGTTCCTGCGCTCCGGCAACTCCCGCATCCCGGTGATCGGCGAGGACGCCGACGACATCCGGGGCATGCTGCACCTCAAGGACGTCACCCGCGCCCTGCACCACGACGGCGCTGCGACCGACACCCCCGTCACCGAGGTCATGCGCGACGTCCGCTTCGTCCCCGAGTCGAAGTCCGTGGCCACCCTCCTGCAGGAGCTGCAGCGCGAGTCCACCCACGTGGCCGTGGTGGTGGACGAGTACGGCGGCACGGCGGGGCTCGTGACGCTCGAGGACCTCATCGAGGAGATCGTCGGCGAGATCTACGACGAGGACGACCACCCGGACCGCCCCGAGGTGGAGTTCGTCGCGCCCGGCGTCTACTCCGTCGACGCGCGCATGGGCATCCACGACTTCCGGGAGGAGTTCGAGCTGCCGGAGGAGGACGAGGACGACGACGTCGACACGGTCGGCGGCCTCCTGGCCAAGGAGCTCGGCCGCGTCCCGATCCAGGGCTCGCGCGTCGTGGTCCAGGGGATCGAGCTCGTCGCGGACACCCTCGAGCCCCGCCGCAACCGGGTCGCGCGCCTGCGCGTCTCCGAGACCCCCGACCGCCCGGTGCGGCTGCGCCGGCGCGAGGAGCAGGCCCACGGCGCCACGCCCGCCGACCCCGTGGCCTGAGCCGGCCGCCCCACCCCACGCCCCGCCTGACAAGGATGACCCCATGACCGATCTCGTCGATCCGGCCCGCGCCGCGGACGGCTTCCGTTCCGGCTTCGTCTCGCTCGTGGGCCGGCCGAACGCCGGCAAGTCCACGCTCACCAACGCGCTGGTGGGGGAGAAGGTGGCGATCACCTCCTCCAAGCCGCAGACCACGCGCCACACCATCCGCGGGATCGTCCACCGCGAGGACTTCCAGCTCGTGCTCGTGGACACCCCGGGCCTGCACCGGCCCCGCACCCTGCTCGGCGAGCGCCTCAACGACCTCGTGGCGGAGACGCTCAACGAGGTCGACGCCGTGGGCATGTGCCTGCCGGCCGACGAGGCGATCGGTCCCGGCGACCGGTTCATCGCCCAGCAGCTCTCCTACCTGCACCGCACCCCGGTGGTCGCCGTGGTGACGAAGACGGACAAGGTGGGCCCGGAGCAGCTCATGGCGCAGCTCGTGGCCGTGACCGCGCTGGGCGACGAGGTCCTCGGGCCGGAGAACGGCGGGGAGGGCTTCGCGGCCGTCGTGCCGGTCTCGGCGGTGGCCGGCCGCCAGGTCGACGACGTCCTGGGCGTCTTCGCGGGCCTGCTGCCGGCCGGGCCGCCCCTGTACCCCGACGGCGAGCTCACGGACGAGCCGGAGGCGGTCATGGTCGCCGAGCTCATCCGGGAGGCGGCCCTGGAGGGCGTGCGCGACGAGCTGCCGCACTCGGTGGCCGTGATGGTCGAGGAGATGTCCCTGCGCGAGGACCGCCCCGCGGATCGGCCCCTCATGGACGTGTGGGCGAACGTCTTCGTCGAACGGGACAGCCAGAAGGGCATCATCATCGGCAAGGGCGGCTCCCGGCTGCGTGAGATCGGCGCGCAGGCGCGGGCGGGCATCGAGCGCATGCTCGGCACCAAGGTGCACCTGGACCTGCGGGTCAAGGTCGCCAAGGAGTGGCAGCGCGACCCCAAACAGCTCGGCCGACTCGGCTTCTGAGCCCGAGGCCCCGGCCCGGGCGCGCACGCGCCGGAGCGGGCCGCCGTCGTCGTGCGTCACACGGGGACGGCCTCCTGTGGCCCGGCCCACCTCGGTGCTAGGGTCGGGGGCATGTCCCTCCGCCTCGCGACGACAGCGCCGGCCACGGCCCGCCTGCTACTTCCCGGCCGCACGGGGTCCCCGTGCCAGGCCGTGATCCACGCCGCCTGAGCGCATGCGGAGGCAGGACGCCTCCCACCGGACCGGACACCCCGTGCGGAGCCCCTGACCTCCCGGTCCGGCCACCGACCACCCACCTTTCGCGCGCCCGCCGCGCGCACGTCGAGGGAGAACACGCATGAGCGCCCACCTGCAGAAGTCGTCGGGGATGAAGTTCCACAAGTACGTCCCGTTCCAGGACCAGATCGAGGTCGCCCTGCCGGACCGCACCTGGCCGGACAAGGTCATCGAGAAGGCGCCGCTGTGGTGCGCCGTGGACCTGCGCGACGGCAACCAGGCCCTGATCGACCCCATGGGCCCCGAGCGCAAGCTGCGCATGTTCCAGCTGCTCGTCGGCATGGGCTTCAAGGAGATCGAGGTCGGCTTCCCCTCCGCCTCGCAGACCGACTACGACTTCGTCCGCCAGCTCATCGAGGGCGACCACATCCCGGACGACGTCACCATCCAGGTCCTCACCCAGTCCCGTGAGCACCTGATCGAGCGCACCTTCGAGGCGCTCGAGGGCGCCGACCGGGCCATCGTGCACCTGTACAACTCGACGTCGGTGCTGCAGCGCCGCGTGGTGTTCCGGCAGGACGAGGACGGGATCGTGGACATCGCGACCTCCGGCGCGCGCCTGGTGAAGAAGTTCGAGGAGCAGCTCAAGGGCACGCAGATCACCTACGAGTACTCGCCCGAGTCCTACACGGGCACCGAGCTCGAGTTCGCCCGGCGCATCTCGGACGAGGTGGCCACGGTCCTGGAGGCCTCCACCGACCGCAAGATGATCCTGAACCTGCCGGCGACGGTGGAGATGTCCACCCCGAACGTGTACGCCGACTCGATCGAGTGGATGCACCGCAACCTGGAGCACCGCGACTCGCTCATCCTCTCCCTGCACCCGCACAACGACCGCGGCACGGGCGTGGCCGCCGCCGAGCTGGGCTACCTGGCCGGGGCGGACCGCATCGAGGGATGCCTGTTCGGCAACGGCGAGCGCACCGGCAACGTCGACCTGGTGACGCTGGGCATGAACCTGTACTCGCAGGGCGTCGACCCCATGATCGACTTCTCCGACATGGACCACGTCAAGCGCACGGTCGAGTACTGCAACCAGCTGGCCGTGCCCGAGCGCTCGCCCTGGGGCGGCGACCTCGTCTTCACGGCCTTCTCCGGCTCCCACCAGGACGCCATCAAGAAGGGCTTCGAGGCCATGGAGGTCGACGCCAAGGCGGCCGGCACCGACGTGGACGGCATCCCGTGGGCCGTGCCGTACCTGCCCATCGACCCGAAGGACATCGGCCGCTCCTACGAGGCCGTCATCCGCGTGAACTCGCAGTCCGGCAAGGGCGGCGTCGCCTACCTGCTCAAGTCCGAGCACAACCTGGACCTGCCGCGCCGCGCGCAGATCGAGTTCTCCCACGTCATCCAGGATCTGGCCGACGCCCAGGGCGGCGAGGTCTCCGGCGCCGACCTGTGGCGCGTGTTCCAGGACGAGTACCTGCCCGCCGACGCGGCGGAGGCGCAGTGGGGCCACTACCGGCTCCGCTCGGTCTCCTCGGCCTCCGGCGAGGACGGCGCGTTCCGGATGGAGGCCGAGCTCGAGGTCGACGGCGTCACGCAGACCCGCGCGGCGCAGGGCAACGGCCCGATCGACGCGTTCCTGCGCATCCTCGGCGAGGAGGGCGTGGACGTCCGCGTGCTCGACTACTCCGAGCACGCACTGTCCGAGGGCGGCGCGGCCATGGCCGCCGCCTACGTGGAGGCGGCCGTGGGCGACCGTGTCCTCTGGGGCGTTGGCCTGGACCACAACACCACCACCGCCTCGCTGAAGGCCGTGGTGTCCGCGGTGAACCGCGCCCTGCGCGCGTGAGCGGCTCCGGCTCCTCTTGGCGGGGTGCGCGGCACGGCGGCTACGCGGCGAACTCGTTCCGCACCGAGGCCATCGTGCTGCGCACCCACCGTCTGGGGGAGGCCGATCGCATCGTCGAGGCGCTCACCCCCGAGCACGGCCTGGTCCGGGCCGTGGCCAAGGGGGTGCGCAAGACGTCCTCCCGGCTGGGCTCGGTGGTGGAGCCGTTCATGCACTCCACGCTCCAGCTCGCGCGCGGCCGGGGCGAGCTGCACACCGTGAGCCAGGCGCAGCTGCTGCACCCGTACGCGACGATGCTGGCCGCCGACTACGACGCCTACACCGTCGCCGGCGCCCTCGCCGAGGCCGTCGAGCGGGTCCCCGCGGTGGACGACGACGGTCGGCGCGCCCAGTACCGCCTCTTCCACGGCGCGCTGGCCGCGCTGGCCCGCGGTGCGCACGACCCACGCCTGATCCTGCACTCGTTCCTGCTGCGCGCGCTCGCCCAGGCCGGCTGGGCCCCCACCTTCGACCGGTGCGCCCGCTGCGGCGCCCCCGGCCCGCACACGGCGCTGCACGTGGGCCTCGGCGGGGCCGTCTGTCTCGAATGCAGGCCACCCGGTGCCGCGCACCCAGCCCCGGAGACCTTCGACCTGCTCTCGGCCCTCGCGGCGGGGGACTGGGCCACCGCGGACGCCTCCGGGGCCCCCGCCCGCCGCGAGGCGGCCGGTATCGTGGCCGCGTACCTGCAGTTCCACGCCGAGCGGCGCCTGGTGTCCCTGTCCGTCCTGGACCAGGACCTCGGCCTCCCCGCCCCGCGCGTCGAGAGGAGACCATGAGCGCCGACCGAGCCCCGCAGTCCCCGCCGCCGCACCCCTCGGGTGCGGTCGCCCCGCGGATCGACCCGCGTTTCGTGCCCCGGCATGTGGCGATCGTGATGGACGGCAACGGACGGTGGGCCAACCAGCGCGGCCTGCCCCGCACCGAGGGCCATCGGGCCGGCGAGGCGGCGCTGCTGGACGTCGTCGCCGGGGCGGTGGAGCTGGGGATCGGCCACGTGTCCGCGTATGCGTTCTCCACGGAGAACTGGCGGCGCTCGGCGGAGGAGGTGCGCTTCCTCATGGGCTTCTCCCGGGACGTGCTGCGCCGGCAGCGGGACACCCTGCACTCGTGGAACGTGCGGATCCGGTGGAACGGGCGGGCCCCGCGACTCTGGACCCCCGTGATCCGGGAGCTGCAGGAGGCCGAGGAGCTCACGCGCCACAACACCGGGACCACCCTGCACATGTGCGTGAACTACGGCAGCCGCGCCGAGATCCTGGACGGCGTCCAGGCCATCGCCGAGGAGGTCCGGGCCGGCCGGATGCGGCCGGGGGAGATCACCGAGGACGTCATCACCCGCTACCTCGACCGCGGTTTCCGCACGGGTCAGGACGTCGACGTCGTCCCGGACGTGGACCTGTTCCTGCGGACCTCGGGGGAGCAGCGCCTGTCCAACTATCTGCTGTGGCAGTCCGCCTACGCGGAGCTGCTGTTCCTGGACGTGCTGTGGCCGGACGTCGACCGGCGGACCCTGTGGGCCGCCGTCGAGACCTACGCCCGACGGGACCGCCGCTACGGCGGCGCCGTGGACACCCCTCAGCCGGCACCGTCGTCCGGCGCGCCGGACTCGGCCTCGGACGCCGACGGCGGCGCGTAGGCGCCCAGCCACGTGAGCGTCGCGGCACCGGCCGCCTCGCGCACCGACGCGGGGGAGGCGAACACGTCGTGCAGCGCGTCGGGGAGCCGGTGGACGGTCACCCGGTTGCCGAGCCGCAGGGAGCGTCGGGCCATGGCGTCGGGGTCCAGGACGATGTCCGAGGTCAGCATCGCCTCGGCGTAGGACGTGCCCCGATGCCCGCGCGCGGAGACGAGCACGAGGATCGGCACGGAGACGTCGAGCCGCCCGGCCACGGCCCGGTGCCCCGAGAGGACCGCGCTCAGCCAGGCGGCCGGCACCTCGAACGCGTGCGGAGGACGCCAGAGCGGGTGCAGGTCCCATTCGCCCTCGGCCTGGTCCGAGAGGGTGCGCCAGTAGTGGTCGATGCGCGGCAGCGTGAGCACGGCGTAGGGCTTCATGGCGGAGACGGGCCCCACGATGGACTTCGCCAGCAGGCGCACCCCCGCGCTGCCCTGCATCTCCAGCCACGGGCTGTTGAGCACGAGCGCGGCGAGGCGGCCGGGATTCCGGTCCGCCCACAGCGCGGCGATCAGCCCGCCGGTGGAGTGCCCCATGAGGATGGGCGGCAGCGGGTGATCCTGGGCGATGGTCTCGAACGCGGCCTCGAGGTCCGCGTCGTAGCGGGTCAGGTCGTCCGTCCAGCCGGGCGTCTGTCCCGCGCGCAGCGAGCGGCCGTAGTGGCGGAGGTCGACGGCGTGGAAGGCGTAGCCGGCGGCCTCGAACGCGTGGGCGAGCGGGGCGTTGTAGAAGTAGTCGCTCCAGCCGTGCACCGAGAGGATGGGCCGGCGGGCCGGGTCACGGGGGGCGTCGGTGCGCGGACGCACCACTGTGACAAGGTTCTGTCCTTGTTCATCGGTGTCGAGGCCGAGGGTGCATCGATCGAAGCCCGGCAGTCCGTCCGGGACCCAGCCCAGGCCCGGCGGGTCGTCGAGGAACGGGCGGGTGTCCTCCTCCGTCGGTCCGCCGGCGGGGGCGCCGTGCGGGGCGGAGGGGTCCGGGGGCGGCGGCTGGATCGGGTCACGGGCCATCCGACCACTCTAGGAGGACCCTGGGCGGGCGGGAGGCCCGTGCGAGGATGGGGGCATGCAGCTGCCTGATCCCAAGTCCGCCGTCGACGGCCTCCTGACCTCCCGCGCGCCTCGCCTGTACCCGCCCTTCTTCCGTGCCGTGTTCGGCGGCATGGACGCGGAGCAGGCGCACCATCGGGGCTTCGACGCGATCCGGCTGGTCGAGCGCACCGGGGCGTCCGCCGCCCTGCGCGCCGCCTTCCGCCCGGACCCGCTGCTCGCGCGCACGGTCATGGGCCTGCGGTTCCCGACGCCCTTCGGCCTGGCCGCGGGGTTCGACAAGGACGGCCGGGGGACCGCCGCCCTGGCCGACCTCGGGTTCGGCCACATCGAGGTCGGCACGATCACGGCGCAGCCGCAGCCCGGCAACCCGCAGCCCCGACTGTTCCGTCTCGTGGACGACCGGGCGCTGGTCAACCGCATGGGCTTCAACAACGACGGCGCGGCGGCCGTCGCCCCCCGCCTGGCGCGGACCCGGCAGACCCTGGAGCGCCGCTTCGGTCCGACCCGGCCGGTCCTGGGCGTGAACATCGGCAAGACCAAGGTGGTCCCGCTCGAGGACGCGGCGGACGACTACCGGGCCTCGACCCGCCTGCTCGCGCCCCACGCCGACTACCTGACGGTCAACGTGTCCTCCCCGAACACGCCGGGGCTGCGCCAGCTGCAGGAGATCGACGCGCTGGAGCCGATCCTCACGGCGGTGCGCGAGGAGGCCGACCGTGCGGTCCCGGGCCGGCGGGTGCCACTGACCGTGAAGATCGCCCCGGACCTGGCGGACGACGACGTGCGCGCCGTCGGGGCGCTCGCCGAGCGCCTCGGGCTCGACGGCGTCATCGCGACCAACACGACCGTCTCCCGCGAGGGTCTGCGCACCCCGCGTGCCGACGTGGACGCCCTGGGCGCGGGCGGCCTGTCCGGGGCCCCGCTCCAGGAGCGGTCGATGCGGGTGCTGGAGGTCCTGCGGACGGCGCTGCCGACGGGCACCGCCGTCGTCAGCGTGGGCGGGGTGACGGACGCCGACGACGTCCAGGCCCGGCTCGACGCGGGCGCGGACCTCGTCCAGGGCTACACCGCGTTCCTCTACGAGGGGCCGTTCTGGGCCGGCCGGATCACCGCCGGGCTGGCCCGGTCCCTGCGGGGCTGACGGTCTGCTCGCCGGGGCCGCGACGGCCCGGACCCACCGGGGTCCGGGCCGTGGCGCGGTGTCGTGTCAGGCGGGGTACTCGCCCCGCTTGACCTGGGGCTTGGGCAGACGCAGGCGGCGGAACTGCAGGGCCCGCATGATGCCGTAGAAGCCGGTCCCGGGCTCCGGCGTGCCGAAGCGCTCCGTCAGGCCCTTCTTGATGTGCCGGCTGACCAGGAAGCTCTCGATGAGCACGAGGGCCACGAGGACGTACAGGCTGATCATCAGGATCAGCTGCGCCTCGCGGCCGGGGATGAACATGAGCAGGACGTAGGCGAAGACGACGGGCATGAGCCACTCGCCGATGCCGGAGCGCGCGTCCACGTAGTCACGGACCCAGCGCTTCTGCGGTCCCTTGTCGCGCGCCGGGAGGCCGCGCTCGTCCCCGGTCTCCAGCGCGGCGCGCTGGCGCATCCGCTCCTGGGCCATCGCCTGACGCTCGGCCTTGCGGGCCGCCTTGCGATCCTCGGGGACCAGGGTGCGACGGCGCGCGGCCTCCTGGTCGCGGCGCCGCGGAGTCGGGCCCTTCTTGCCCTGCGAGCGGTCGCGCGGCCCGGCCTCGGCCACGGCGGCGCCCTCGGCGGGAGCGGCCGAGGAGCCGTGAGTCGAGGGGGCGGGCGCGGTCTCGGGGGTCTTGTCTCGCTTGAACACCCCTCCAGTCTAGTGGTGGGGCGCGTCCGGCCCGCCCGGAGGCGCGGCCCTCGGCTCGGTCGCCGTCTACGCTGGCCGTCATGACTGACATCACCTCCCGTGCGCCGCAGGACGCGGCCCTCGTCTCCGCCGTCCGTGAGGCCGTCGAGGCCCGTTTCCCGACGACCCTCCAGACCCTCACCGACCTCGTGGCGATCCCGGGCATCGCCTGGGACTCCGCGGACCGCGCCCAGCTCGAGCGGTCCGCGGAGGCCGTCGCGGGCCTGCTGCGCGAGGCGGGCCTGCAGGATGTGGAGATCGTGACCGAGACCCGCGACGACGACCGGCCTGGCGGGCCGGCGGTGATCGGCGAGAAGCCCGGCGCCTCCGACAAGCCCACCGTCTTGTTGTATGCCCACCATGATGTGCAGCCGATCGGGGACGAGGACCTCTGGGACACCCCGCCGCTCGTGGCCACCGAGCGCGGCGGGCGGCTGTACGGCCGCGGCGCCGCCGACGACAAGGCCGGCATCATGGTCCACCTCGCCGCCCTCGCCGCTCTGCGGGACGTCCTGCCCGACGCCGGCGTCGGCGTCCGCGTCTTCATCGAGGGCGAAGAGGAGGCCGGCTCGCCCACCTTCCGCACCTTCCTGGAGAAGCACCGGGCGCGCCTCGACGCCGACGCGATCGTGGTCGCGGACTCGTCCAACTGGGCCGTGGGGGAGCCCGCGCTGACCACCTCCCTGCGCGGGCTGGTGGACGGCACGGTGACCGTCCGGGTGCTCGACCACGCCGTGCACTCCGGCATGTTCGGCGGGCCGGTCCTGGACGCCGTCGTCCTGCTCTCGCGGCTGATCGCCACGCTCCACGACGCGGACGGCGCGGTCGCCGTGCCCGGCCTCGAGCCGCGGCAGACCGCGGGCCTGGACTACCCCGAGGACGTCTTCCGTGCGGACGCGGGCGTGCTGGACGGGGTGACCCTGGCCGGCCGCGGCCCGGTCGCGGACCGGCTGTGGAACGCTCCCGCGCTGAGCATCATCGGGATCGACGCGCCCTCGGTCGCGGAGTCCTCGAACACGATCCAGCCCGCGGCGCGCGCGAAGTTCTCGCTGCGCCTGGGCCCCGGCATGGAGCCCGCGGAGGCCTTCGAGGCGCTGCGCACCCACCTGGAGGCGCAGTCCGCGGCGGTGCTCGGCGCGGAGATCACGGTCACCGCGGGGGAGTTCGGTCAGCCGTTCACGACGGACACCTCGGCCCCCGCCGCGGCCGCGATGATGGCCGCCCTGGAGGACGCCTGGGGCGTCGAGCCCCGGGCGATCGGCATGGGCGGCTCCATCCCGTTCACCGCGGACCTCGCCGAGGTCTTCCCGGAGGCCACCCTCCTCATCACGGGCGTGGAGGACCCGGACACGCGGGCGCACTCGGCCAACGAGTCGCTGCACATCGACGACTTCCAGCGGGCCGTCGTGGCCGAGGCGCTCTGGCTCGCGCGGCTGTCCGCGTGAGTGCCGCCCGGCCCGTCGGTGCGGCGGGCCGGGAATACTCCGTGGGCGGCTAGTGTTGTCCGGGAGACCACACGCGCGTGACGGCCCCGTCCGCGCCCCATGATCTGAGGAGGTCACGATGGCTCTGTCCGCAGAGGAGACCGGCGTCGAGATCGGCGCGACCCAGGACGCCGAGGGCCTGCCCCCGCACGAGGTCGAGCTGACCGACGTGGCGGCCGGCAAGGTGCGCTCGCTGCTCGAGCAGGAGGGCCGCACGGACCTGCGGCTGCGCGTCGCCGTGCAGCCGGGCGGCTGCTCGGGCCTGATCTACCAGCTCTACTTCGACGAGCGCGTCCTCGACGGCGACACCGTCCGTGACTACGACGGGGTCGAGGTGATCGTCGACAAGATGAGCGTGCCCTATCTCATGGGCGCGACCATCGACTTCGAGGACACCATCTCGAAGCAGGGCTTCACGATCGACAACCCCAACGCGGGCGGCTCGTGCGCCTGCGGCGACTCCTTCCACTGATCTGCGGGCGCCCGGAGCGCCTCGGACCGCGAACCGGCGGGTCGGCCTCGGCCGGCCCGCCGTCGTCGTGCCCGGGCGTCGCACCCAGGAGGCTCGGACCCGACTCCCAGACACGATCGGCACGTGTCACGGTGCGGAGAATCCGCGCGTTTCGGCTTAGACTGGCTCTGAATCATCAGGGCATACCCGTGCTCCCTGCGAGGACGCTGCGAGAAGTCGCCGAATCGCCGGGGGAGCGGGGACGCCCCTCGCACACGAGATGAAGAGGAAGGCCGTCTGTGAGAGCACAGAATGACGCCGGACGTCGGACTCGCCGCCGCTGGACCGCCGGTGCCGTGGGCACCACGGCGCTCCTGGTGCTGACCGGCTGTTCGGCAGAGGTCCAGCGCGGCTGGTACCCCGGCACCCGGGACACCACCAACCACAACGCCCAGCTCACCGACCTGTGGGTGAACTCCTGGATCGCGGCCCTGGTCGTGGGCCTGCTCGCCTGGGGCGCCATGATCTGGTGCATGGTGGCCTACCGCCGCCGCAAGAACGACCAGGGCTTCCCGAAGCAGACGGCCTACAACGTGCCGCTCGAGACCATGTTCACGGCCATCCCGATTCTGATGGTCTTCACCCTCTGGGGCTTCACCGACCGCGTCCAGACCGAGGTCGACCGCCCCGTGGACGACTCGCCGCTGACCGTCACCGTGTACGGCAAGCAGTGGTCCTGGGACTTCAACTACTCCTACGAGCAGGAGAACGGCGAGGTCATCGAGGCCCACTACTCCGGCATCCAGGCCCAGCTGGACGGCACCGAGGGCGTGCGTGACACCCTTCCGGTCCTGTACCTGCCGAACGACGTGCCGGTGCACTTCGAGCTGAAGTCCCGCGACGTGGCGCACTCCTTCTGGATCCCGCAGTTCCTCCAGAAGCGCGACATGATCCCCGGCAAGACCAACCACCTCTACCTGACCCCCCAGGAGCTGGGCAGCTACGACGGCAAGTGCGCCGAGCTGTGCGGCGAGTACCACTCCGAGATGCTCTTCAACGTCGAGGTCGTGGACGAGGCCGAGTTCGTGGACCGCCTCGAGGAGATGGAGCCGGGTCAGGTGGGCGAAGAGTACAGCCGCAACCCCAACAACAACCCTGACGGCGCCGGGACGATGGAGCGCGATCTCCAGACCCCCCGCGGTGGAGGTAGCCACTGATGACCACTTACGAGTACGCAACGGATGAGGTGCGCTCACAGGCGCAGCCTCGTGTGGTGCCCCGTTCGCTGGGCAAGATCGTCGTCAGCTGGCTGACGACGACCGACCACAAGGTGCTCGGGTACATGTACCTGATCACGTCCTTCATCTTCTTCTGCATCGGCGGCGTCATGGCCCTCATGATCCGCGCGGAGCTCTTCGAGCCCGGCATGCAGATCCTGCAGACGAAGGAGCAGTACAACCAGCTGTTCACCATGCACGGCACGCTCATGCTGCTCATGTTCGCGACCCCGCTCTTCGTGGGCTTCGCCAACGTGCTGGTGCCGCTGCAGATCGGCGCTCCGGACGTGTCCTTCCCGCGTCTGAACGCCCTGGCGTTCTGGTTCTTCCTGTTCGGCTCGCTCATCGCGACCGCCGGCTTCCTCACCCCGCAGGGTGCGGCCTCGTTCGGCTGGTTCGCCTACGCCCCGCTCTCCAACACCACGTACTCGCCGGGCGTCGGCGGTGACCTCTGGGTGTTCGGTCTGGTCCTCCAGGGCTTCGGCACGATCATGGGCGGCGTCAACTTCATCACCACGATCCTGACGATGCGTGCTCCTGGCATGACGATGTGGCGCATGCCGATCTTCACCTGGAACACGCTCATCACCGGCATCCTGATCATGGTGGCGTTCCCGCCGTTTGCCTCCGCGCTCTTCGCGCTGGGCCTGGACCGTCGCTTCGGCGGCCACATCTTCAACCCGGAGAACGGCGGCGCCATCCTGTGGCAGCACCTCTTCTGGTTCTTCGGCCACCCCGAGGTGTACATCATCGCCCTGCCGTTCTTCGGCCTCGTGTCGGAGATCATCCCGGTGTTCTCCCGCAAGCCGATCTTCGGCTACAAGTCCATCGTGTTCGCGACGACGGCGATCGCCGCGCTCTCCGTGACGGTGTGGGCGCACCACATGTACGTGACCGGCGCCGTGCTCCTGCCGTTCTTCTCCGTGATGACCATGCTCATCGCGGTCCCGACCGGCGTGAAGTTCGTGAACTGGATCGGCACCATGTGGCGCGGTTCGATCACCTTCGAGACCCCGATGCTGTGGACGCTCGGCTTCATGGTCACCTTCCTGTTCGGTGGCCTGACCGGCGTCATCCTGGCGTCGCCGCCCCTGGACTTCCAGGTGTCCGACACGTACTTCGTCGTGGCGCACTTCCACTACGTCGTCTTCGGCACCGTGGTGTTCGCGATGTTCGCCGGCTTCTTCTTCTGGTGGCCGAAGTTCACCGGCAAGATGCTGAACGAGCGTCTCGGCAAGATCCAGTTCTGGATGCTGTTCGTGGGCTTCCACGGCACGTTCCTGATCCAGCACTGGCTCGGTGTCATCGGCATGCCCCGTCGCTACGCGGACTACATGGTGGAGGACAGCTTCCAGGCGATGAACGCGTTCTCCTCGGTGTTCTCCTTCGTTCTCGGCGCGTCGCTGATCCCGTTCTTCTGGAACGTCTACATCACCTCGCGCTATGGCAAGAAGGTCACCGTGGACGACCCGTGGGGCTTCGGCGCCTCGCTCGAGTGGACCACTTCGTGCCCGCCGCCGCGGCACAACTTCCACTCCCTGCCGCGCATCCGCTCCGAGCGTCCGGCGCTGGATCTGCACCACCCGGAGCTCTTCCCGCACTCGCCTCAGAACACGTCTGAGGCCTTCGGAGAGAAGGTCGCCCAGTGAAGGTCGCAGCCAACATCTTCTGGATCATCGGCCTGTTCTTCATCGCAGCCGCCACCCTCTACGGGTTCTGGGTCGAGTGGACCGAGTGGGCAGGCATCCCGGCCATCTACGCCGTGGGCGGGATGTCCTGGATGATCGCGTGGTACCTGAACGTCACCGAGCGGAAGTACGGCGTCGGGCCCGCCGATGATGCGGACGGCCAGATCGCCGACTACGCCGGCACCTACGGCACCTTCGCTCCCTGGAGCTGGTGGCCGCTGGGCCTCGGCCTGGCCTGCGCGATCATCGTGACCGGTCTGGCCGTCGGCTGGTGGATCTTCATCATCGGCGTCATCGCGGGCGCCTACTTCACCTTCGGGTGGGTCTACGAGTTCTCTCGGGGCAAGTACGCCCACTGACCCGACCGTCGTCGAACGCCGCAGGCCGGACCCCTTGGGGTCCGGCCTGCGGCGTTTTCATGCCGCGTGTGCTGCGGAGCGACACGGCGCCGTCGCGGGCAGCCAGCTCCTGCGCCGCGGGGCCGGTCACGGCGACCGGCCTACTCGCCGCTCGGGGGCCAGGCGTGGTGCCCGGGTGAAGGGTTCGCCTGGTGGCCCGTCCCGCTGTCTCGTGGTCTGCGTAGGCCCGGGCATCGACCGCCGCGCAGAGTCAGCGGCGCGCCAGGAGCGCCTCACCGCGCTGCCCATGACGACGTCTGCGTGCCGCGGCGGCACTTGAATGGGCCGTCCCGTCGCGCGTCCCGTTGATGCCCGTGCCCGCGACTCCTACGCCGCTCTCAGCGGCCGGAACGAGCCTCGTCACGTAGAGACCGGGCAGGGGAGTCGCACGGGGTGCAGGCCAGCAGGGCCGTCGCTTGTGACGGTCCACGTGGCGAGGTGAGGGTGACACTTTCGGTGGGCGCCGGACGAGGCCCCCTCCGCCCCCTCTGCACCGTCCGAGGGGGCGGGGCCGGCCCGGCCTCCGGAGAGCCCGTGGCCGCGTCCGCACGGGCACCTGCCACGCACTGTCGACAGCTCCTCGGTCAGGAAGAAAGGGCTGGCCGGTGGTTGCGGCGATGGGCCTCATCATCACCATCGGTGCATCGGTGCATCGGTGCATCGGTGCAGCGGAGTACGGCTTGGCTCTGCACCGGTGCCCACCATGTTGACCGTGACGCCGTGGCCTGCATCCGGGCCGTCGTCTGTAAGCGGCCATGAAAAGCTGCCCATAGGTGGCCAGGGAATGACCCGCTG